>DATFPO010000046.1:0-26018 GCA_035264745.1 Solirubrobacteraceae bacterium
CGACGAGAAAGAACCGGGCGTCGCCGGCCGCGGCGCGCTCGCGGACGGCCTCAAGGAGCGCGCGTCCGCCGATCGTCTCGTTGGCCATCACCAGGACGTTGGCCATCCGATCATCCCCTCCCGGCGTCGTGCCCGCGAACGGTCATCCGGTCACTCCACCCCGGGATGGGTGGCGGAGGCGGCGCTCGCCGCGGCCGCCGGCTTGGGCTCGGGCGCCCGCTTGAACACCCCGTGCACGGCTCCCGGCACCCCGTACTCGTACGGGCCGCCGACCACGGTGGGGACCGTGTCGAAGTTGAAGATCGGCGGCGGCGAGGAGACCTGCCACTCGAGCGTCAGGGCCCGCCACGGATTGGCTTCGGCGCGCGGCCCGTGGCGCCACGAGGCGACCATGTTGTAGACGAACACCAGGCTGCTCAGCCCGACGATGAACGAGGCGACCGAGATGAACAGGTTCCAGCCGGCGAACTTCTCGGCGTAGTCGGCGACCCGCCGCGGCATCCCCTCCAGGCCGATCACGTGCATCGGCCCAAAGGTCAGGTTGAAGCCGATGAAGGTCAGCCAGAAGTGGACCTTGCCGAGGGTCTCGTCGTACATCCGGCCCGTCATCTTCGGGAACCAGTAGTAGACCCCGGCGAAGATGGTGAACAGCGAGCCGCCGAACAGGACGTAGTGGATGTGGGCCACCACGAAGTAGGTGTCGGAGACGTGGATGACGATCGGGATCATCGCCAGCATCACGCCACTGATCCCGCCGAGCACGAACATGGTCAGGAAGCCCAGGGCGAACAGCATGGGCGTGTCGAGATGCAGCACCCCCCGCCACAGGGTAGCCAGCCACGAGAACACCTTGATCCCGGTGGGCACGGCGATGATCGCCGTGGTGATCATCATCGGGACGCGGATCCACGGCTGCATGCCCGACACGAACATGTGGTGCGCCCACACGGTGAAGCCGAGCAACACGATGGCCAGCAGCGAGAACGCCATCATGCGGTAGCCGAAGATCGGCTTGCGCGCCTTGACCGCCAGGATCTCGCTGATGATCCCGAAGCCGGGCAGCATCATGATGTAGACCGCCGGGTGGGAGTAGAACCAGAAGATGTGCTGGTAGCTGAGGACGTCGCCGCCGTGGCCGGCCTGGAAGAAGTTGAACCCCAGGGCGCGGTCCAGCAGTACGAGGAACTGGGAGGCGGCGATGAACGGCGTCGCGATGACCACCAGCAGCGAGGTGGAGAAGTTGGCCCACACCAGCAGGGGCATCCGCCAGAACGACATCCCCGGCGCGCGCATGGTGATGATCGTGACCAGGAAGTTCAGCGCGGTGGCCACCGATGACGCCCCCGCGAACTGAACCGCCACCGTGAAGAACAGCTGGCCCAGCGGAGCGTCGGTGGACAGTGGCGCGTAGGCGGTCCACCCGGTCGCGAACGATCCGCCGGGGACCAGGAACGAGGCCATCATCATGAGTCCGGCGATCGGCAGCAGCCAGTAGGACAGGGCGTTGAGCCGCGGGAACGCCATGTCGGGCGCCCCGATCATCAGCGGCAGCACGAAGTTCGCCAGGCCCGCGAACACCGGGATGACGAACAGGAAGATCAGCAGCGAGGCGTGGACCGAGAACAGGCCGTTGAAAGTCGCCGAGTCCACGAACTGCATCCCCGGCCTGGCCAGCTCCGCCCGCATCAGCATGGCCAGGACCCCGCCCACCAGGAAGAAGAAGAACGAGGTGACGGTGTACTGGATGCCGATCACCTTGTGGTCGGTGTTGACCCGGAAGTAGTCGCGCCAACTCCGCGCGCCGTGGCCGGAGTGGTCCTCGGCCCGCGTCGGGCGTCCCGACGCCCAGTAGAACCAGTAGTCGAACGCGCCCAGCCCGACCAGGAAGAAGAGCGGCGCGCCGATCAGCGAGACCACGGTGACCGCGTCCGGATCGACCACCGGCTGGTACCCGTAGAGGGCGCGGACCAGCGTGGTGAAGGCGAAGCAGAACACGACCCCCGCCACGAACGCCCAGCCGCCCCGCAGCAGGCCGGGGGCGCGCAACCTGGCCACCATCTCTACCTGTCCTCCTTGTCGCTCATGACGGCTGCGCTCCGGCTCGGGCGGAGGCTGTCGCAACGGATCTCTGGCGGCTCACCCACGCCTGGAAGCGCGCCCTGGGCAGCACGTGCGCCGTCTGGCGCATCGTGGCGTGCCCGAGTCCGCACAGCTCCGCGCAGACCACACTGTAGTCGCCGGTGCGCGTGGGGTTGATCCGGTACTTGGTGGTGACTCCCGGCACGGCGTCGATCTTGAGCCGGAACTCGGGTACCCAGAAGTCGTGAATCACGTCCTTGGAGCGGACGTGGAACTCCACCGGGAGCCCCTTGGCCAGGTAGAGCTGGTCAGAGGTGATCGACTTGCCGCCCGGGCCCGCCCCCGGGTACTGAAAGCTCCAGGCGAACTGCTGGCCGGTGACGTTGACGACCATCTCGTGGGCGGGCCTGCGCTCGATCTGGGTCAGCACGACGTAGGCGTACGAGCACAGGCCCACCAGCAGGATCGCCGGCACCGCGGTCCAGATCACCTCGAGCGTGGTGTTGCCGTGGATCGGCGGGCCGTCCCTGAGCTCCTCGCCGGGCCGCATCCGGAACTTCCAGACCGAGAACAGCACCACCACCTCGACCAGGACGAAGATCGGCACCGAGAAGATCAACAGCACGTCGTAGAGCGTGTCGATCTGGTGCGCCTGGGCGTCCGCCGCCAGGGGGAACCAGTTGATCGACAGCGCGACGGCGATGCCGATCGCCGAGGCGATCGCCCCGATGATCAGCATCTGTGCAAGCTGATGTCTACGCAAGGCGGGGAGCGGAAAGCGGCATGACCGTGCGGGATCCTAGCGTCCGCATGGCGTGGTTCTCCGCGTTAGGATTGAGGCAGACGTTGCAATAGCGAGGGAGGCGGTATGCAGGTCAGAAACGGCATGAGCGAGACCGTCCTCACGGTCGGCCCCCAGCACAGCCTGCGCGAGGCCGCCACCCTGATGAGCCAGCGCGAGGTGGGGGCGGCGGTGGTGATGGACCCCGAGGCTGCCGGGCCGGGGATCGTGACCGAGCGCGACGTGCTCAAGTCGATCGGCTCCGGCCAGGATCCCGACGCCGAGCGCGTCGCCGAGCACCTCACCGCGGACCTCGTGTTCGCGTCGCCGGACTGGTCGCTCGAGGCGGCCGCGGTGGCCATGGTCAAGGGCCGCTTCCGCCATCTGATCGTCATCGAGCACGGCGAGGTCGTCGGCGTGCTGTCGGTGCGCGACATCATCCGGTGCTGGACGCAGGACGGCGCCACCTCCGAGATGCCGCGCCCGGCCGGTCACGTCCCGGCCTGAGCGATCCGACATCCGGACCGCCCGCCGCGCCCCCCGACCGGCGCCCCTCCGGCGCTACACATGCAGGCCGGCCGCCTCGAGGGCGTCGTCTCGGTCCCGATAGAACCGGAGGAAGACCGGCCTGCCTGCCTCGAACCGCCACAGCCACGCCACGCGCCAATCGACCGTGGGACCGGCATCTCGGCTCTGGGCGCGGCAGTGGAGCAGCGCGACGACCGAGTCGCCGGCGATACGGGTGTCCTCGACCTCCCAGTGGTAGCTCTGCCAGACCTCTCTGACCCCTTCGTAGAACCGTCGAATTCCGTCGGGCCCGGTGTAGGTGTCGGGGTTGAAGACGCGCTCGGAGAAATCCATCACGAAGTCGTCGTCGCAGAGCTCGACGAGTCCATCGACGTCGCCCCGGTTGAGCTGCTCGTAGATCCTCCGGACCATGTGGGCGTTGCGCTCGGACATCGCGCGAGCCGGGACCGCCTAGGGGACGATGACCAGCTTGCGGTGGGGCGACGCCTGCTGGCGGGCCCAGGCGTCCGCGACATCCTCGAGCGGCACCCGCTCCACGTCGAGGCGCAGCTCCCCGGCCGCGGCATGGGCGGCCATTCGCTCGTACGCCGCCCGCTTGATCTCGCGCGGCGCGGCGAAGTTGGTGTGGCCCAGGATCTCGAGCACCCGCCCGCGCACGGCGGCCGACGAGATCAGCGCCTCGGGGCCGGCCGACTGTCCGATCTGGACCAGCCGGCCGCCGCGGTTGGCGGCCTGGAGTGCCGCCGACGCCGGCTCGCCCCAGACCGGGTCGAGGATCACGTCCACGCCACCGCCGGCCGCCTCGGCCAAGGCGCCCGCCAGGTCGTCGACGGCGCCGATTTGCACCGTCGCGTCGGCGCCCAGCTCGACCGCCTGCTCGAGCCCCTCGCGGCTGCGGGCCGCCGCCACCACCCGGGTCGCCCCCAGCAGCCGCGCCGCCTGGACGGCCACCCGGCCCACCACCCCGCTGGCCCCCAGGACCAGCACCGTCTCCCCCTGCCGAAGCCCCCCGCGCCACTCCAGGCCCAGCCAGGCGGCCAGCCCTGCGATCCCGAAGCAGACGGCGAGCGCCTCGTCCAGACCCTCGGGGAGCGGGATGGCGTCCTGGGGGTCGATCGGCGCCCGCTGCGCGAACGACCCGAACGGCGGCGCCGACCCGTCGAAGTAGACGCGCTCGCCGCCGGTCCGGCGTCCCACCCCCTCGCGCCCGACCACGCACGGCAGCGGCGGCCGGCCGCCGTAGAAGGTCCCCGACGCGATCGAGACGTCCACAGGGTTGAGGCCGGCGGCGAGCACCTCCACCACCTCCTGCCCGTCGCCGGGCTCCGGGTCCCGGAACTCGCCCGGCTCGGGCGGGACGCCGTACTCGTGCAGGATCGCCGCTCGCACCGGGCCGCCGACTCAGTGCTCGAGAGGGAGCTCCTCGATGTCGCGCCGGGTGTCGCGGATCCAGCGGATCGTGGTCAGCACAACGATGATCAGGCCGACGGCGGTGATCGCCCAGCTGAGCACCAGGCCGACGACCGCCAGCGTCACGCCCAGGCCGCTGAGCACCGGGATCAGGCTGGGCGCGGGAAGGTGGATCTCCTCCCCGACCGGGGGCACCTCGGGGGCGACCGACTCCCGCTCGTCCGGGGGCGGGGTCATCCCGCGTTGTAAACGGCGGCGGCCAGGAAGCTGGCGCCGAACATGAACAGGGCGACCGCCGCCGCTATCAGGCCGGTGCGGATGTTGCGTCTGGCGAGCCGCCGGTCCATCGCGGGGATCCTAGACCTTGACGTCCACCACCATCGCGGCGAACAGCAGCGCCAGGTACAGCAGCGAGAACAGGTACAGGCGCAGGGCGCTGCGGCGGTCGGCGCGGCGGTACAGGATGAGGCTGCCGGCGATGAACGCGCTGCCCAGCGCGACCGAGGCGACCAGGTAGATCCCCCCGAAGAAGCCCACGCAGAACGGCAGCTGGCTGACCGCGTACAGCAGCACGGTGTACAGGACGATCTGGCGACGGGTCTCGCGCTCCCCGCGGGCCACCGGCATCATCGGCACGCCCACCTTGGCGTACTCGTCGCGCATCAACAGCGACAGCGCCCAGAAGTGCGGCGGAGTCCAGTAGAAGATGATCGCGAACAGGTAGAGGGCCGTGGGGGCGAGGGATCCCCGCGTGGCCGCCCAGGCCACCAGGGGGGGAACCGCGCCGGCGGCCCCGCCGATCACGATGTTCTGGGGAGTCGAGCGCTTGAGCCACATGGTGTAGACGCCCACGTAGCCGACGAAGCCGGCCAGGGCCAGGCACGCCGCGAGCAGGTTCACCGCGAGGGTCAGCTCGACGAACGCTGCGGCCGCCAGCGCCAGCCCGAACCAAAGCGCGGCACGGGGCGAGATGCGCCCGGCGGGGACCGGCCGCCCGGCGGTCCGGGCCATGCGGGCGTCGATGTCGCGGTCCCAGTAGTGGTTGACCGCGCCCGCGCCGCCGGCGGACAGGTAGCCGCCCAGGCACGTCAGGGCGACGGTCTGGAGCGAGGGGCGCCCGGCCACGTACATGGTCGCCACCGTCGTGGTGAGCAGCAGGGTCTGAACCTTGGGCTTGGTCAGGCTGACGTAGTCGGCGACGACCTGGCGAGCCGCGCCCGCGGGCCCGGCCAGGGCCGGGCGGACCGTCGTGGTGGTGGCGCGCACGCCCATCACGCCGGCGTGCGCTCCGGAGCGGTGGGCCCCTCGGCGTACGCCGCCTCGGTCGCCAGCTCGACCTGGCGGCGGATGTCCTTCATCGGCTCGACCGACCGGACCCGGGGGATCACGTCGAAGTTGTTGGCAGGCGGCGGCGACGACGTGAACCACTCCAGCGTGTTGCCCTTCCACGGATCGGGCCCGGCGATCACGCCGGACCGCAACGAGCGGACCACGTTGACCACGGTGACCAGGACGCCCAGCGCCAGCACGAAGGACCCGATCGTCGAGATCAGGTTGTAGGTCGACCACCCGTAGTGGGCCGGGTACTCGTAGATCCGGCGCGGCATGCCCGACAGCCCGAGCGAGTGCTGGACCAGGAAGGTGGCGTTGAACCCGATCAGGATCAGCCAGAAGGAGAGCTTTCCCAGCCCCTCCGAGAGCATCCGCCCCGACATTTTGGGAAACCAGTAGTAGAGCCCGGCGAAGATCCCGAACACCGATCCGCCGAACAGCACGTAGTGCAGGTGGGCGACCACGAAGTAGGTGTCGGTGAGCTGCCAGTCGACCGGGAAGATGGCCAGGAAGATGCCGGAGATCCCGCCGATCACGAACACCCCGATCAGCCCGGCGGCGAAGAACAGCGCGGTGCGCATGTGGATCGTCCCCCGCCACAGGGTGGCCAGCCAGTTGAGGATCTTCACGCCGGTCGGGACGGCGATCAGGAACGAGGCCAGCATGAAGAACGACAGCACCACGGTGGAGATCGGGGTGGCGAACATGTGGTGGGCCCAGACCAGCATGCTGAGGAAGGCGATGGCCACGGTGGAGGCGGCGATCGCCTTGTAGCCGAAGATCGGCTTGCGGGCGAACACCGGCAGCACCTCCGAGACGATGCCGAACGCCGGCAGCGCCATGATGTAGACCTCGGGATGGCCGAAGAACCAGAACAGGTGCTGCCACAGCAGGGGTGAGCCGCCCAGCGCCGGGTCGTAGAACCCGGTGCCGAAGTGGCGGTCGAGCAGCAGCAGGGTCACCGCTCCGGCCACCACCGGCAGGGCGGTGACGATCATGATGGCGTAGACCAGGATCGTCCAGCAGAACAGGGGGATGCGGCTCCAGCCCATGCCGGGCGCCCGCATGTTGAACAGCGTGGCGATGAAGTTGATCGAGCCCAGGATCGACGACAGCCCGGTGAGGTGGATGAGAAAGATCCAGGCGTCGATGCCGCCGTTGGGCAGGTAGGCCGACGACGACAGCGGGGTGTAGCTGGTCCAGCCGGCCTCCGGCGGGCTGAAGAACAGCGACGCGTAGAACACGACTCCGCCGAACAGCAGCAGCCAGTAGGACAGGGCGTTGAGCCGCGGGAACGCCATGTCCCGGGCGCCGATCATCAGCGGCAGCACGTAGTTGGCGAACCCGGCCAGGATCGGGACGACGAACAGGAAGACCATCGTCGTCCCGTGCATGGTGAACACCTGGTTGTAGGTGGCCGGGTCGAGGAAGGTGTTCTCCGGCACGCCGAGCTGGATGCGGAGCAGCAGCGCCTCCACGCCGCCCAGCAGGAAGAACACGAAGGTCGTATAGAGGTAGAGGATCCCGATCCGCTTGTGGTCGGTGGTGGTGATCCAGCTGGTCCAGCCCCGGGCCTCGGGGATCACCCGGTCGGCGATGATCTGGGGACGGGGGATGGCTCGCAGCCCCTGCCCGCGGGTGGCGACGGCCATCGTCCTAGCCCCCGCCGCCCGGCGTCGACGACGGCGGCTGTGCCTGGGCGGCGGTGGCGCGGTTGGCGGCGTCGATCGTCTGCTTCTGGCGCTGGATCCAGCGCTGGTACTGCGCCTGTGGCACCGCCTTGACCAGAGCCACCATGTTGGCGTGGTTGCGCCCGCACAGCTCCGCGCACTGGCCGCGGTACACCGCGGGCCGGCTGGCCCGGAACCACGTGCGGTTCACGTAGCCCGGGACCGCGTCGAACTTGCCGCCCAGCTTGGGGATCCACCACGAGTGGATCACGTCCTGGGCGCGGATGTCGAGCAGCACGGTGGTGTTGACCGGGACCACCATCTCCTCGTAGGCGTACGCGCCGTTGGGATACGTGTAGCGCCACACGTACTGCTGTCCGTTGACGTCGACGTGCAGCCGAGGCCCCCGGGCCGGGAGAGACCGTCTGAGCTGGCCGGCGGCCGCCGACGCCGGCGTGACGCCGCCCGTCGCGGGCGGCGCCTTGATGCCCGAGAGCTTGGCGAAAGTGATGATCGTCAGGACCACCAGGATGAGCGCGGCGGCCACGGTCCAGCCGATCTCCAGGCTGGTGTTGCCCCGGATCTGGGCCGCGACCCTTCCCCGGCGGTAGGCGAAGCGAAACAGCGAGTAGATGAGCGCGATCTCCACTGCCAGGAACACGAAGATCGCGATGTAGCCGGCGATGCGGTAGATCGAGGCGATGTCGTTGGCGTTGGGCGAGCCGCCGGACTCCGGCGTGATCGCCCCGGCCATGGCGCCGGTGGTCAGGACCAGCGACGCGGCCACGGCGGCGAGCAGGGCCAGCGCCAGCCGGCGCAGGCGGGTGGAGGCCCACGGAGGCAAAGCCGCGCGATCCTATCGGTCGCCGACTGGGCGCTCCACCTAGTGCAGGGCGTCGCGAGGCCCGCCTCGGGCCCCGCCGGCTATTCGAGGTTCACCGGGTCGCCGCGCGCCGCCGCCCGCCGGTTCGGATCACGCTAGGCGCCGCCGAACCGGGCCGCGCGCTTCTCCACGAATGCCATCACGCCCTCGAGGAAGTCGTCGGAGCCCGACATCTCGCGCTGGATCTGCGCCTCCAGCTCGAGCTGGTCGTCCATCCCGGCGTACAGCCACTGGTTGAGCTGGCGCTTGGTACCGGCGTAGGAGCGGGTGGGCCCGGCGGCCAGCCGATCCACCAGCTCGTCGACCTTGGCCTCGAACTCGCCATCCGGCCACACCCGGTTGACCAGCCCCCAGTCCAGGGCCTGACGCGCCGGAATCCGCTCTCCGAGCATCGCCATCTCGAAGGCGCGGGCGTGGCCGGCCCGGGCGGGGACGAACACGGACGATCCCCCGTCGGGGACCAGGCCCACGTTGACGAA
This sequence comes from Solirubrobacteraceae bacterium, assembly GCA_035264745.1. GTDB lineage: Bacteria > Actinomycetota > Thermoleophilia > Solirubrobacterales > Solirubrobacteraceae > DATAEY01. The sequence goes on from DATFPO010000046.1 coordinate 9,163, forward strand.
GGCCAGCAGCAGGTAGGCGGACTCCTTGGCTACGACCAGGTCCGCGCATATGGCCAGCGAGCATCCGATCCCCACCGCGGGCCCGTTGACGGCGGCCACCACCGGCTTGGGCATGCGCCGGATGCCGGTGATGATCGGGTGGTAGCGCTCGGTCAGGACGTGGTAGACGTCCGGGCGCCCCTCCTCGGTGCGAGGATGGTCCTCGCCCATCTCCTTGAGGTCGGCGCCGGACGAGAAGCCGCGGCCCGCGCCGGTGATCACCACCGCCCTGGTGTCCTCGTCCTCCGCGGTCGACTCGACCGCCGCCCGCAGGTCGAGCCCGAACTGCTGGTCCCAGGCGTTCATGCGCTCGGGCCGGTTGAGCTCGATCTTGGTCGCCGCGCCGCGGCGGTAGAGATTGACGGTGTCGTACGCGTGGGACAGCTCGTATGCGCTCATGGCCGGATCCTAAGCCGAACCGACCCCGCGCCTAGACTCAGGGCGTGCAGACGTCCAGCGTGCGTATCCGCGAGGTCGGCCCGCGCGACGGCTTCCAGAACGAGCCCGAGGTGCTGGCGACCGCCGACAAGGTGCGGCTGATCGAGGCGCTCGCCCGCACCGGACTGCACCGGATCGAGGTCACCAGCTTCGTCCGAGCCAACGTCATCCCCCAGCTCGCCGACGGGCCCCAGGTGCTCGAGGCGATCAACGTCCCGCCGGAGGTCTCGCTGAGCGTGCTCGTCCCCAACGAGCGGGGGCTGGAGCGCGCGCTCGAGCACCGCGGGCGCTTCCACGAGGTCAACTGCTTCCTCAGCGCCTCCGAGACCCACAACCGGCGCAACGTCAACCGCTCGATCGAGGAGTCGCTGGAGGGGCTGCGGCGCGTCCTGTCGCGGGCGAGCGAGGCGGGCCTGCGCTCCGAGGGGGTGATCTCGGTCGCGTTCGGCTGTCCCTACGAGGGCCACGTGCCCCCGGAGCGGGTGTTCTCGATCGCCGCCGCGCTGGTCGACGCCGGGGCGCAGGAGATCGCCTTCGGCGACACCACCGGCATGGCCAACCCGCGCCAGGTGCGTGAGTTCTTCCCGCGGGCACGGGAGGCGCTGCCCGGAGTGGAGCTGACCGCCCACTTCCACAACACGCGCGGGCAGGGGCTGGCCAACGCCCTGGCCGCGCTGGAGGCCGGGGTCGACTCCTTCGAGTCCTCCTTCGGGGAGCTCGGCGGGTGCCCGGTGCCCAGGGGGGCCACCGGCAACATCGCGACCGAGGACTTGGTCTCGATGCTGCACGAGATGGGAGTGCGGACCGGCGTCTCGCTCGAGCGCCTGCTGGCCGCCGCCCGCCTGGCGCAGGAGACGCTCGGGCGACCGCTCGGGAGCCATGTCCTGACCGCGGGGCCCGTCGAGTGGGGCGAGGGCTGACCGCCGGGCCGGCCCTCCGACGAATTCAGCGGCCGGAGAACTCCGGCTGGCGCTTGTCGCGCAGCGCCCGCGCCCCCTCCGCGTAGTCGCCGCTGTGGGCGCACAGCTCCTGGACGGTGGCCTCCAACTCGAGGCTCGCCGCCAACGCCGGCTTGGCGGCGGCGTCCATCACCCGCTTGGCGTGGCCGATCGCCAGCGGGGCGCAGGCGGCCAGCTCGCCCGCAAGCGCCTCGGTAACCGAGTCGAGGTCGGTGGCGGGGGCGACGCGGTTGACCAGGCCGATGCGCTCGGCCTCGGTTCCGTCGATCAACCGGGAGGTCATGATCAGCTCCTTGGCGCGCCCGACGCCGACCACCGCCGGCAGGCGCGAGCATCCGCCCACGTCGGGAATCAGGCCCACCCGGGTCTCGACCAAGCCCAGCAGCGCATCCTCCGCCGCCACTCGCAGGTCGCAGGCCAGCGCGAGCTCGAGGGCGCCGCCTATGCAGCCGCCGTGGATCTGGCAGATCGTCGGCTTGGCCATCTCCTCGCACAGGTTCCAGGTCTCGAGGATCGGGTGGCGGAAGGCGCGCAGGTCGTCGGGCGCCTCGGACAGGCCGACCAGGCCCTCGAAGTCCATCCCGGCCGAGAACATCGGCCCCTCGCCCCGGAGCACCACGCAGCGCACGTCGGGCTCGTTGGCCGCCGCCCTCAGGGCCACCCCGAGCTCCTGGATGAGCTCGCCGTTGATCGCGTTGCGCTTCTCCGGACGGTTGAGGACGACGTGGCGGACTGCGCCGCGGTCCTCGCTGATCACATTGGGCATGCGGCCTCCTTTCGGCGCCTGGACCCTACCGGCAGGGCCTCGGGCCGGGCGAGCCGCCTGGCGGGCGGGGCCGCGGGGGACCGCGCCGGAGGCGTAGGCTGCCCGCTTTCCCGACGGCGACGACGGAGGGCTGATGGCGCAGGTACAGCGGATCGGGGTGCTCGGTTGCGGGCTCATGGGGCACGGCATCGCGCAGGTCGCGGCCCAGGCCGGGTACGACGTCGTGGTGCGCGAGGTGGACGAGGACGCGCTGGCCAAGGGCATGGGGAGGATCGAGAAGCAACTCGCCCGCGCGGTGGAGAAGGGCAAGGCGCAGCAGGACGAGGTCGACGCGGTGCTGGGGCGGATCGACGGGACCACCGACTACGGCGCCCTGGCCGACTGCGACCTGGTGATCGAGGCGATAACCGAGGACCTGGAGCGCAAGCTCGACATGTGGCGGCAGGTGGACGGGATCGTCAAGGACGGCTCGTGCTTCGCCACCAACACCTCGTCGCTCCCGGTGATCGCGCAGGCCGCGGCCACCACTCGTCCCGACCGCTTCCTGGGGCTGCACTTCTTCAACCCGGCCCAGGTGATGAAGCTGGTCGAGGTGGTGCGCGGGGTGACCACGTCCGACCAGGCCTTCGAGACCGGCCTCGAGTTCACCCGGTCGATCGGCAAGCTGGGCGTCCAGACCCGCGACACGGCCGGCTTCATCGTCAACCGGCTGCTGGTCCCGTACCTGCTCGACGGGATGCGCGCCTACGAGGAGGGCGTGGGCTCGATCACCGAGATCGACGAGGCCATGAAGGCGGGGGCCGGGCACCCGATGGGACCACTCACCCTGTCCGACTTCGTCGGCCTCGACACGCTCGGCGCGATCTGCGACGTCATGTTCGACGAGTTCCGCGAGAAGCGCTTCGCCCGTCCGCCGATCCTGCGCAAGATGCTGGCGGCGGGGTGGTACGGCCGCAAGTCGGGCATGGGCTTCTACGACTACTCGGGCGACCAGCCGGTCGAGAATCCCGGCCTGGCCCGCTGAACCTATTCGGGGCTGGGGGCCCCGCCGATGAGGTTGCGCAGGCGGTCGCGCAGCGCCTGGCGCTTGGCGTGACGCGCCGCGGCCTCGGCCTGCTTGTGGGGGTGGCGGGCGTAGCGCCGGTGCGCCCAGGGCGTGCCCGGCTTGGCCAGCCGGATGGCGCCGACCAGCGCCACCGGGGCCACGAACAGCCCCACCAGGCCGGTGGCGACCTTGCCCTTCAAGAAACAGACGGCGACCAGCACCAGGTCGATGATGGCGGTCACCACCACGGCCGCGGTCGACCCCGCCCCGTCCACGTCCAGCGGCGACAGCCCGACGAGGACCAGCAGGGCGAACAGCACCGCCAGCACCACCGCGTCCACCGACTCGCGGCCATCCTCGGTCCAGTACACCTCCTGCAGGCGCAGCCAGAGCGCGAACTCGTCGAGGGTCAACCCGGCCCCGACTCCGAACAGCGCGGCCAGGATCTCCTTCCACGGGCTCGACGGGGCCACCGCGAACTCCAGGAATCCGGTCACCATCAGCAGGCAGATGCCCCACACCAGATGGTGGATGTGCAGGCCGCTGCCGGTCTCCACGTTTCCCGGCCACCAGCTCACCTGCGCCCGGATCATCCGCGCGCTGGTGCGGATGAATCCGAACGAGAGCATGAACGCCACCAGCAGCACGAAACCGGTGCGCTGACCGGTCCCGGCCCGGGTGGTGAACAGGTCGGTCTGGAGGTCGATGCCGGCGAGCACGACGCGGCCATGCTAGTGGCCGTGTCGGGTGACGCCGCGCGCCGGGCCGTCCGTACACTCAGCCGCCCATGACCGACCTGCGCCAGGCCATCGAGCGGTCCCGCGGCGGCGGTCCCGAGCGCCATCGCGAGAAGGCGCTCCAGCAGGGCAAGCTGCCGGTGCGCGAGCGCGTCGCCCGGCTGGTCGACGCGGGCTCGTTCTCCGAGGAGGCCATGCTGGCCAACTGGCAGGAGGACGGGCTGGGCGCCGACGGCGTCGTCACCGGCACCGCCACCCTGGAGGGCCGCCCGATCGCGGTCATGGCCAACGACCCGACCGTGAAGGCCGGATCATGGGGGCCCAAGACGGTCGAGAAGATCGTCCGGATCCAGGAGCAGGCGCTGCGGCAGCGGATCCCGATGGTCTACCTGGTCGATTCGGCCGGCGCCCGGATCACCGAGCAGGTGCAGATGTTCCCGGGACGCCGGCACGCCGGCCGCATCTTCTTCAACCAGGTGCAGCTCTCCGGGGTGGTCCCCCAGGTGTGCGTCCTGTTCGGGCCGAGCGCCGCCGGTGGCGCGTACATCCCCGCCTTCTGCGACGTGGTCATCATGCGAGACGGGAACGCGTCGATGTACCTGGGCTCGCCGAGGATGGCCCAGATGGTGATCGGCGAGGACGTCTCGCTGGAGGAGATGGGCGGCGCCAGGATGCACACCGGCGTCTCGGGGTGCGGCCACCTGCTGGTGTCCTCCGACGAGGAGGGCATCGACGCCGCCCGCCGCTACCTGTCCTACTTCCCCAGCCACTGGGAGTGGCCGCCTCCTATGGCCAAGCCGCTCGCGCCCGCGTCGGATGCCGCGATCGGCGACATCGTGCCCGCCGACGAGAACAAGCCATTCGACATGCGCCAGCTGCTCGACGCGCTGGTGGACGCCGACTCGTTCTTCGAGGTGCACGACCGCTGGGCGCGCGAGGTGATCGTCGGGTACGCGAGGCTCAACGGGCGGGTGATCGGCGTCGTGGCCAACCAGCCCAAGGTCAAGGGCGGCGTTCTGTTCGTGGACTCGGCCGACAAGGCGGCCCGGTTCATCTGGACGTGCAACGCGTTCAACCTGCCGCTGCTGTTCGTCGCCGACGTGCCGGGCTTCATGATCGGCACGGCGGTGGAGCGGGAGGGCATCATCCGCCACGGCGCCAAGATGATCAGCGCTGTCGCCGAGGCGACGGTCCCCAAGATCTCGGTGATCGTGCGCAAGGCGTACGGGGCGGGCCTGTACGCCATGGCCGGGCCGGCCTACGAGCCGGACTGCTGCCTGGCGCTGCCGAGCGCGTCGATCGCGGTCATGGGGCCCCAGGCGGCGATCAATGCGGTCTTCTACAACCAGCTGCAGGCGATCGAGGACCCCGACGAGCGCGCGCGCCGCACCACGCAGCTGCGGGAGGAGTACGCGGCCGAGATCGACATCCTCCACCTCGCCTGCGAGCTGATCGTGGATGCGGTGGTCCAGCCCGACGACCTCCGGGCCGAGCTGACCCGGCGCTTCGCCGTGTACGCCGGCAAGCGGCGGGAGTGGCCGGCCAAGCGCAACGCGGTGACACCGGTCTGAGCGCTCCGCCTCGGGCATGGCGCCGGCGATAGCCTGCGCGCGTGGCCGTCGCGGAGCGGGGCACCGTGCTGTGGACGCCGTCACCCGAGGCGGTGGAGCGGGCGACGCTGACGCGCTACATGCGCTGGCTCTCGGAGGTCCGCGGCGTCGAGGTCGAGGACTATGCCTCGCTCTGGCGCTGGTCGGTCGAGCACCTCGAGGACTTCTGGGCCTCGATCTGGGAGTTCTGCGAGGTGCGCGCCGGGGCGCACTACGAGCAGGTGCTGGCCGAGCGGCGCATGCCCGGAGCCCGCTGGTTCACCGGCTCGCACCTCAATTACGCCGAGCACGTCTTCGCCCGCGCCCGGGGCGACGAGCCGGCGATCGTCTCGCGCTCGGAGACCCGCGCGGACCAGGAGATGTCCTGGGACGAGCTGGGTCGGCGGGTCGCCGCGGCGGCGGCCGGCCTCCGGGCGCTGGGGGTGGCCCGGGGCGATCGTGTGGTCGCCTACATGCCCAACATTCCCGAGACGGTGGTGGCGTTCCTGGCCTGCGCCAGCCTGGGGGCGGTCTGGTCCAGCTGCTCGCCGGACTTCGGCGCCCGCAGCGTCATCGACCGCTTCAGCCAGATCGAGCCCAAGGTGCTCTTCGCGGTGGACGGCTACCGCTACGGAGGACGCGACTTCGACCGCCTGGGCACCGTGGCCGAGCTGCAGCGCCACATTCCCAGCCTCGAGCGCACGGTGGTGCTGTCGTACCTCTCCGGCTCGCCGGACACCGGCGCTCTGCGCGACGCGATGAGCTGGGACGACCTGCTCGGCGGGGCGCCCCCCGGGGGACCGGAGTTCGAGGCTGTCCCGTTCGACCATCCGCTCTGGGTCCTCTACTCGTCCGGGACCACCGGCCTGCCGAAGGCGATCGTCCAGGGGCATGGCGGCATCCTGGTCGAGCAGCTCAAGAAGGGAATGCTCCACCTGGACTGCGGCCCGGGCGACCGCATGTTCTGGTTCACGACCACCGGCTGGATGATGTGGAACTTCCTGGTCGGGACGCTGTTGACCGGTGCCACCATCCTGCTCTACGACGGCAGCCCCGCCCACCCCGGGCCCGACGTCCTGTGGGACTTCGCCCAGGACACCGGGATGACGTGCTTCGGCACCAGCGCCAGCTACGTCGCCTCGTGCATGAAGGCGGGCATCGCTCCCAGGGACGACCACGACCTGTCCGCCCTGCGCAGCGTGGGCTCGACCGGATCGCCGCTCTCGCCCGAGGGCTTCCGGTGGGTGTACGAGCGGGTCAAGCCCGACGTATGGCTGTTCTCGACCAGCGGGGGAACCGATGTGTGCACCGCCTTCGTGGGCGGCTGCCCGATCCTCCCGGTGTATCTCGGCGAGCTGCAATGCCGCGTGCTGGGAGCCGCGGTCGAGGCCTTCGACGAGCGGGGCCGGGCGGTGGTCGACCAGGTCGGCGAGCTGGTGATCACCGAGCCCATGCCCTCCATGCCGCTGTTCTTCTGGAACGACCCCGACCAGGAGCGCTACCGCTCGAGCTACTTCGAGGAGTACCCCGGGGTGTGGCGCCACGGCGACTGGATCGAGATCACCTCCCGGGGCACCGCGGTGATCTACGGCCGCTCCGACTCGACGATCAACCGCCAGGGCGTACGGATGGGCACGAGTGAGATCTACCGGGCCGTGCTCGCAGTCCCCGAGGTCGTGGACGCCCTCGTGGTGGACGTCCCCAGCCAGGACGGGGAGTCGTTCATGCCGCTGTTCGTGGTCCTACGCGAGGGCGTGGAGCTGGACGAGCGCCTCGAGGCCGAGATCAAGCGCCGGATCCGCACCGACTGCTCGCCGCGGCACGTCCCCAACCGCGTGTATGCGGTCGCCGAGGTGCCCCGGACACTGTCGGGCAAGGTGCTCGAGGTCCCCGTCAAGAAGATCCTCACGGGGACCGCGCCCGAGCGCGCCGCCAGCCGCGACTCGCTGGCCAATCCCGAGGCGCTCGACTTCTTCGTCGAGCTGGCGGGGCGGCTCGAGCGCGCCTAGGGCTGCGCCCCGGCCCGCGAGCCCAGCTCGGCGTCCAGGCGCCGGACCACCTCCAGGCAGAAGGACAGCGCCGCGTCCATCGCCCGGCGGTCGAGCCGCTGCGCCGAGTCGCTGGCCTGGCCGACGTCCGGCACCACGCCGTCCTCGTCCAGGCAGCCCACCGTGACCGCCGGCCAGCGCGCCAGTCGCGCCCTCCAGGCGGCGCCTGCGCCGTGCCCGCGGTGGGGGGTGGCGCCCAGATCCGGGCGGTCGTTCGCCGCCTCGCCGCAGATCGCCACCAAACGCGGGTGCAGGCGCCGCGACACCAGCGGGCCGTCGACCGTCCACCAGCTCGGCCGCCCACGCCCACAGGCGGCCAGGTGGAGCACCGCGGTGGCCTCGGCGGCGTACCGCCGGCGACGCCGGCGCACGAACGCCCGCATGCCCAGCGAGGGCCCGTCGCCGGCGCCCGCCATGACCAGCTCGACCGCGAGGTGGCGTGGGGGGGAGCGGTCGAGGGCGGCGGCCAGGGCCACCGCTACGCCGGCCCCGCTGGCCGGGTCGCCGGCGCCGGGCCCACGCGGAGACAGGCCCAGCTCCGCCAGCATGGCGAGGGCCACGACCAGGACCGCCGTGCACAGCACGGCCGCGGTCGCCGGCCAGCCGAGGCCCGGCACGGCCAGCCGAACGCCCGCCGCGGCCAGCACGAGCGCAGGCGCGATCACGACCAGGCTGGGCAACCCGGGCAGCCGTCCGCGGAGCAGACGCTGTGCTGCGGCGGCGAGCCGGCGCGGACGGTTGCGAACCGCCAGGCCGCCTCTTGGCGCGTCGTAGTGGGCGACGATCATCAGGCGCACCAGACGCTGCGCGCCGGCACGCGTCGCCTGGGTGGGAGGGGAGACCAGGTTCTGGGTGCAGCGCTCGGGGGTCAGGCGCCGGGCGACGTGCGCCAGGCCCAGCAGATCAAGGGCGGCCGAGGCGGCCGTGACGGCCAGGATGATGGCCCCGGCGAGGGGCTGGAAGGCCGCGACCACGGCGCCCGCCAGGCCCAGCGCGGCATGGATCGAGTGCACCCAGGGCCATTGGGGCCGCACCCACGCCGGCTCGAGCACCGCCTCGCGGCCAACCTCGCGCAGCCGGCGCCGGAGCCACAGAGCCGCCCGGCGCTCTGAGTCGCTGCCGGGGGCTCGCTGCTCGAATTCCGCCAGGCCGGCGGCGATCTCGACGGGGTCCATCGCGGAGCGGGGATGATCCCAGGCGGCTAGGCTGCCGCGCCATGGACGCGCCGGACCTGGCCTTCGCGGGGATCGCCCGCCAGGCCGACCTGGTCCGCAGCGGAGAGGTCTCGCCTCGGGAGCTGGTCGAGCTCTACCTCGAGCGCATCGACCGCCTGGACCCCCGGCTCAACGCCTTCCGGGTGGTCTACGCCGAGCGCGCCCTGGCCGAGGCCGACCAGGCGCAGGCCCGCCTCAAGGCCGCCGATGAGCGCCCGCTGCTGGGCGTGCCGATCGCGATCAAGGACAACACCGACGTCGGCGGGGATGTGACCACCCACGGGACCGGCGCCTACGGCGAGCCCGCCCGCGCCGACGCCGAGGTGGTTCGCCGGGTCCGCGCCGCAGGCGCCATCGTCCTGGGCAAGACCCACGTCCCCGAGCTGTGCATATGGCCCTTCGCCGAGTCGGCCACCTGGGGGGTGACGCGCAACCCCTGGAACCCGGCCCGCGCGCCGGGAGGCTCCAGCGGTGGGTCGGGCGCCGCGGTGGCGGCGGGCCTGGTCCCGGGCGCGCTGGGATCCGACGGCGCGGGATCGATCCGCTACCCGTCGGCGTTCTGTGGACTGTTCGGCCTCAAGCCGCAGCGGGGGCGGATCTCCCTGTCCCCGCTGAGCCAGCACTGGCACGGGCTGTCGGTCTACGGGTGGCTGGCCCGCCGGGTCCTCGACAGCGCGCTGCTCTACGACGCCACGGCCGGCGCCGTCGCCGGGGACGCCGACTCGCCGCCGCCTCCCGCTCGGCCCTATGCCGAGGCCGCCCGAACACCGCCGGGCCGCCTGCGGATAGCGGTCTCCTACGCGGTTCCCCCGGGCGTGGCGGCGCGCGTCGACGCCGACGTTCGCCGGGGAGTGCAGGAGACCGCCGACGCGCTGCGCGGGCTCGGACACGACGTGCGCGAGCGCGACCCCGACTACGGCGTCATCTTCCTCAACACGCTCACCCGCTACCTGCGGGGCATCCACGACGAGGGGGTCACGCTGCCCCATCCCGAGCGGCTCGAGCGCCGTACCCGGGGCGTCATGCGGATGGGGTCGCTCATCGCGCCGGCGCTGGTGTCGCGCGCGCGAGCGGCCGAGCCGGCCCTGGCGGCGCGGATCAACTCGCTGTTCGCCGACCACGACGTGCTGGTGACCCCCATGACCACCGCGCCCGCCCAGGAGGTCGGGCGGTGGGAGGGGCGGGGCGCGCTGTGGACGCTCAACGGGGTTGCCGCCCGCTGCCCGTTCGGAGCGCCCTGGAACACCACCGGCCAGCCGGCGGCCGTGGTGCCGGCCGGCATCGGCGCCCACGGCGTGCCCCGGGCGGCGCAGCTGATCGCCCGTCCCAACGACGAGGCGACGCTGTTCTCCCTGGCCGCCCAGCTCGAGGCCGAGCGCCCCTGGGCCGACCGGCGCCCCCCGATCTCCTAGCCATGGCCCACCCGGGCGAGCTGCTGCGCATCGCGGCGGAGGCCGCGGGCGCGGCGGGCACCGTCCTGGGCGAGCGCTTCGGACGCCCGGACCCCGACGTGCGCTCCAAGACGACGCCGACCGACCTGGTCTCCGAGGCCGACCACGCCGCCGAGGAGGTCATCCGGGGCGTCCTGTCCGATCGCCGACCGGAGGACGGGATGCTGGGCGAGGAGACCGGAGAGCGCTCGGGCCGCAGCGGACTGCGCTGGGTCATCGATCCCCTCGACGGCACGGTCAACTTCCTGTTCGGCATCCCCCATTGGGCGGTGAGCGTGGCCTGCGAGGACGCCGAGGGCGCCATCGCCGGCGTGGTCGCCGACCCGCTGCGGGGCGAGACGTTCGGTGCGACGCGAGACGGCCCGGCCACCCTCAACGGCGAGCCGATCTCCGGCTCGGACGGTGTGACGCTCGACACCTCGCTCGTCGCCACGGGCTACTCGTACGACGCGGGCGTGCGCGCCCGGCAGGCGGAGGTGGCGGGCCGGGTTCTGCCGGCGGTGCGCGACCTGCGCCGGTTCGGGAGCGCGGCGCTCGACCTGGCCTGGACTGCGTGCGGCCGCTACGACGCCTACTACGAGCGCGACCTCAAGCGCTGGGACCGCATCGCCGGTGTGCTCATCTGTCGCCGCGCCGGTGTGGCCCTGCGCGAGCTGCCCGCCGCCGGGATGCCGGCCGGGCTGGTCGCGGCCCCCCCGGCGCTGATCGCCGGTCTGGAGGCGCTGGTCTCCGGTTGACCCCGCCGCCCACGGCCGGGAGGGCTCATGCGGCGGGTGGGAGTCGAACCCACACGCCCTTGCGGGCACCGGGACTTGAATCCGGCGCGTATACCAATTCCGCCACCGCCGCGGGCGTCACGAATATAGGGCAGCCGGCGCCGATCAGGGTCGGCCGGATCGGACCGCTAGTCCGCCTGGCCGTGCTGCTCGGGGTTGTAGTGCTCCCCGTCCGGGACCTCGACCTCCACGTTCCAATTCTGGACGAAGCCGCGTATCGCGAACAGGATCAGCAGGATCTGGAGCGGGAGCACGACCAGGGTGAGCGTGCCCACGATCTGCTCAGGCAGCGCCGGGGGCATGTAGCCCGGCCCGGATCGGGTGAACCATTGCGGCGCCGCGATCGCCGCGAAGATCCCCAGGACGATCGCCAGGGCGGCCGCCAGCGGAAGCACGCCGCGGTTCCACCGAAGCACGAAGAACGCCATCAGCACGTAGACGATGATGTAGGTGACCTGGAGCGGCTTGGCTCCCGCCAGCTTGGCCCAGCCGCCGGCGGTCACGATGAAGATCAGGGCGGCCGAAGCGAGGAGCAGCAGGATCACGACCAGCTTCGTCACCCTGGACGACGCCTTCTCGCGGTTGGGCCGCTCCAGGTGGTAGCCCTCGCGGACTTCCTCGGTCTCGGCCATCGTGTAACGGAAAATACAATCTTGGGAGGTCGTGTGCAGCACTTTGTGCGCGGGCGTGGTGGAACCGGTAGACACGCCGGCCTTAGGAGCCGGTGGGCCCGACGGCCCTTGGGGGTTCGAGTCCCTCCGCCCGCATGCGTGCCGCGATGCTCGAGCGCCGCCAGCCACGACCGTCCACCATCGCGGCTTGCTACCGTGATTGCGGTCCGTGGGCTGAGCACGGCGCCCGCGGCGTGACCCATCCGCTCCCTGATCCTGGAACCGGTCCGATGCCGAGCATGTCGATGCGCAAGACGCTGCTGGTCGCGGGCTCGGCCCTGACCCTGGTGGCGGCCGCCGTCAGCGGTTGCGGCGTCTCCGACGATCCGCTCGCAAGAGTCAGCAATCCGAGCGCCAGGGAGATCACCGCCCAGGCTCGGGCTTCCGGCGCGGGCGCGCAGGCGAAGCTGCCGAGCCTCGACCTCGGCGGCAAGAACAAGGGCCAGAAGGGCCAGCACGGCGGCAACGACAACGGCGGCGGCAACGGCGGCGGCAACGGCGGCGGCGGGCACGGAGGCCACGGCGGCAACGGTGGCGGCAACGGCAACGGTGGCGGCAACGGCGGGGATCAGGGCGCGGGCCTGGCCGGCGCCATCCAGGTCCACGGCCCCAAGACCACCCGCAACATCAGCGCCGACCCGAGCGGCAGGCTGCAGTTCAACACCAGCGATCTGTGGGCGCCGCCGGGCCGGATAACGATCACCATGACCAACCCGTCGTCGGTCCTCCACGGGATCGCCATCGCGGGCGCCAACGGCGTCAACAGCGAGTCCAAGGGGGTCGGCAAGGGCGGCAAGGCCAGCGTGACCGTTAGCCTCCCGGCGGGTGACTACGAGTTCTACTGCCCGATCGACGGACATCGGGAGTCCGGTATGAGCGGCATCCTCTCGGTCGGAAACATCCCGCCGTCGGCCCGCTGAGCCCGGCCGTCGGGAGGGCCGCGACAGCCCTCGACGAGGCAGCGGGGCCGCGTCGCTACTCGGCCGGCTCGATCGGAACGTCGCCGAGGACGTCGCGGATCTTCTCGCCGGCCTCCTCGGCGCTGTCCGCATCCACCTCGACGATCGTCCGTCGAGGCGGCTCGCCGTCGGGGTCGGGCAGCGCGTTCATCCCGGCGCTGCTCAGCACGGCGAGTATCTCGTCGGTCGCCTCCACGCCGACCTTGAGCGGCAGGGCGCGGCCGGCCGCGTCGGGAGGCGAGCCGTCCGAGCCCTCCTCGTGGTGAGCGGTCTCGCCGCCCATCCGTCCCTGGGAACTGTCGCGATCTGGGTTCTCGGACACGTTTCGTGGGCCGCCATCACGCTTCATACCCGCGAAGAGCGGGTCGCACCCCCCACAGCGACGGCGCGGCGCCGCCGGCCCGGTCGCCGCGTGCGTGGATCCCTAGCCAAACCCCGGGGCCGCCAGTAGGGTGGGGCGGAGCGGAGACCGCTGAGCCGGAGCCAAACGACCTCCGACGTTTCGCCGGGCCGAGTCCCCCATAATCCGAGACAGCACGGCTGGACGTGACGGGGGAGGCCGCGGGGCGATGGGGCAGCGCTCCGCTGACGTGCCCGGGAGATTGCCGGCGCGCCGCGACCCGCGCCGGGACACACCACCTCGGCGACCGACGGATCGGCCCATCGGACGTGACCACGCGACATCCCACCGAGCGCGCCGACGGCGAGTCCCGCAGCCGGTTCAACCGGGTGGCCGAGGCGGCGTCCAACTTCTCCTCGTCGCCGACCTTCTTCGGCCTGTGCCTCCTGCTCATAGCGGCCTGGGCGACCTCGCACCTGCTGGGAGTGTCCAACACCCTGCGTGATGTGTTCGGCTTCGGGATGACGGCCCTCACCCTCATGCTGCTCGCCCTGCTCAAGAACTCCGAGCTGCGCTCCGAGCACGCGGTCCAGCGTAAGCTCGACGCCATCGCCGCGGCGCTGCTCGAGGAGCGCCGAGGGCAGGCCAGCCCCGAGGTGCTCGAGGACCTCGAGGAGGCGGTTCGCATGCACGAGGAGGTCTGAGCCGGCCACCGGCCCGGTGGTTCAGAGGGTCAGCGTCGCCCCCTCGCGGGCCAGGAAAATGTCTTCGGCGTCGCCGCCGGCTCGGGTCCACGCGTCGGCGGCACGTTCGCCCAGGCGGTCGAGCGTCTCGTCGTCGTGCGTGGGATCGTGGTGGAACAGCGCCAGCTGCCGAGCCTCGGCGCGGCGGGCGAAGGCGACGGCGTCGAAGACGCTGCTGTGCCCCCAGCCGACGTACTGCGGATACTCGTGACCGTCGTACTGTCCGTCGTGGATGACGAGCGACGCGCCGGCGGCCAGTGACATCCCAGAGATCCAAGCGCGCTCGACATCGGCCAGCGCCGTGCCCAGCGCGGGCTCGTGGTCAGGGAGGTAGCACAACGACTTGTCGCCCTCCGAGATCCGGTAGCCGACTGTCACGCCGCGATGGGCCACGATCGCGGCCGCGACCCGGGCGCTTCCCACCGTCCACTCCTGGTAGGGGCAGGCGGCGAAGTCGACCTGCGCCGGCAGCTCGTGCAGGTCGACGGGGGCCAGGGGCGCGGACAGGTAGCGGGCGAGCCGGCGATCGAGGTTGGGCCCGGGTGCCGGTGGCCCGTAGACGGTGATCTGGTTGGCCGAGTCGAACAGCGGCGGGAAGAACAGCAGCCCCTGTATGTGGTCGAGGTGGAGGTGGGTGAGCAGGATGTGCGTCCGCGGCGTATCGCTGCGGCGGTCGGCCCCCAGCTCGCGGATTCCCGTCCCGGCGTCGAGGATGATCTCGGTTCCGTCTTCGAGGGTGACCTCCACGCAGGCGGTGTTGCCGCCGTAGCCCATCATCCGGCGGCTCGGCACCGCGACCGACCCGCGCACCCCCCAGAAGCGCAGGCGCATGCCTAGCCGGTGGTGGTGGCCGCGTCCTCGACCGGCCAGAAGGCCAGCAGCGCGCCCTCGAAGTACCCCGGCTCGAGCAGCGGAAGGGCGCTCACCTCCACCTCGCGCAGCTCCCCGTCGAGGCGCGCCCGGAAGCGGCCCTGGGCCGGTCGGCCCTCCATCAGCGCCCTCCCCAGCGGCAGCTCGTCGGCCGCCAGCGGGCGCCCGTCGTCGTCATAGGGACCGAACTCCCGAGCCCATTCCTCCCGCGGAAGGCGACCGACCTCCTCGAACGGCCGGCCCAGCTGGGCGGCCGCGGCGTCGTTGAAGAACAGCAGAGCACCGTCCGGATCGGTGAGGAACGCGGGCAGCGCCAGGTTGGTGATCAGGTTGCGCGCCTGGATGAGCAGCAGGGGCTTGTCCGGCTCCGACACTGGCCAACCATATGCCCCGCCCGAGGCCGCCCAAATCGAGAGCCGGCGGGTCGAGCGGGCGCGATGTGCACCGTATGAGGGATCATCACGGCGTTCGATCCTCCAGCCGGCCCATGGACGACAGAGAACGACTTCTGCAGCGACTTCGCGACGAGGGTCTCGAACAGGACGCGATCGAACGTGCCTCGCGGGAGGGTCGGCTCCCCACCCTCGCGGTCGAGATGGCCCTGGGAGGACGGGGGCGACACACGCTCACGGCCGTGGCGCGCGAGGCCGACATGTCGCCGACCTACCTGCGCGAGCTGCTGCAGGCGATCGGGCGCCCGAGCCCGGCGCGGGGTGAGCGCGCGTTCACCGACGAGGACATCGAGCTGGCGCGGATCACCCGCCGTCTGGTGGACGCCGGGCTGCCGCGCCAGGGCATCGTCGAGGCCGCGCGGACGATCGGGCAGACCACGGCGCAGATCGCCCAGGCGGTGCGCCAGCTGGTGGGCAACGCGCTGATCCAGCCCGGCGACTCCGAGCAGGCGCTCGGGATCCGGTATGCCGACGCCGTCGACCAGCTCGCTCCGCTGGTTCCCGCTCTGCTCGACCTCAATGTGCGGGCGCACCTGCGGGAGGGCATCCGCCGCGAGCTGATCACCGAGGCCGAGCGCCAGGAGGGCCGGCTGTCGGACACCCGCGACGTGGCGGTCGCCTTCGCCGACCTGGTCGGCTACACCGGCCTCGGCAGCGATATCGCGGCCACGGAGCTGGGCTCCATAGCCGGCCGGTTCGGCGAGCTTGCCGCCGGCGCGGTCCGCAAACCGGTGCACCTGGTGAAGATGATCGGGGACGCGGCCATGTTCGTCTCGGACGAGGTGTCGCCGATGGTCGAGACCCTGGCGGACCTGCGCCGGTGCGTGCACGAGGCGAAGCCCGAGCTTCCCGAGGTTCACATCGGGGTGGCCTACGGGCCGGCGACGCCGCGAGCCGGAGACTGGTTCGGCGCGACCGTGAACGTGGCCAGCCGCATCACCGAGGAGGCCAAGGCGGGGCAGATGCTGGCCGAGGAGGCGGTGTGCCGGGAGTCGAACGGCGCCTGGAAGCGCAGGCGCAAGCGCAGCCTCAAGGGCGTCGACCGGCGGCTGCGGCTTTACTCGTACGAGAGCTGAGGCCGAGCCGTTTGCCGACCTCCGCCGGCGGGCTCGACGCCGCCTGGGCTAGGGGTCCTCGCCGGCCGCCCGGCGGAAGCTTCGCACCCGCCGCTGGGCCTCCTCGTGAGCCGGCGGGATCTCGTCGCGGTCGTCGCGGTCGGAGGCTTCGCGCCGCAGCCGGTCGGCGCCGAAGGCCTGGATCCGGCCGCTGCGGATCATGCTCAGGTACATCAGCAGCGCCACGATGAGTGCCGGAGCGCCCAGGATCAGCGCGATCAGGGGGAAGATCGGCGCGGGGAGCCCGTAGCCGGCCGGAACCAGCAGGGCCAGCCCGATGAGCAGGAGGCTGAGGAGGCCGAGAACGAGGGGCAGGAAGGCGGGCATCTACGGCTCTCCAGCGGCCGGCGCTCCGCGCTGTCGGCGCCGGTCGGTGGTGCGCTGGCTCGGTTACCCGCCGCGGGCGCCGGTCAATCGCCGCCGGCCCCGTGCGGGGTGCCGGCGCCCGCCGGCTCCAGCGTCATCTGCAGTGCCTCGGCCAGATGCAGCGCGCGCCTGCCCGTCCCGTGCGCGACCTGTTCCTGGCAGCTGAAGCCGTCGGCCAGCAGGAGCGCGTCGGCGTCCAGCTCACGCACGCGCGGCAGCAGCTTCTGCTCCCCGCAGGCCATCGAGACCTCGTAGTTGCGCTCCTCGTAGCCGAACGA
>DATFPO010000047.1:0-9322 GCA_035264745.1 Solirubrobacteraceae bacterium
GTCCTCGATCCAGCAGTCGTCGGCTGCGGTCCACACCGAGTGGCGGTAGCGCACCTGTCCCACCGCCGCCGGCGGCGATCCGTCCCCGGTGCCCGCGAGTAGAAACTCGGCGTCGGGATTCCCCATCAGCCGCCGCACCGAGGACAGGAAGGCATCGGTTGGCGGCCAGTCGCGGCCGTGCCAGTCGCGAAACTCGACCAGCAGCCGCGCCACCGCCTCGGCCTCCTCGGCCTCGGCCACCCACGCCGGCGGCGCAGGATCCTGGCCGGCGGGCTCTGGCACCGTGGCTCGGAAACCGGCCCCGGGCGGGGCTAGTCGGAGGAGATGACCGCGACCGTGTCGCCCGAGGCGACCGACGCACCGACGGCGATCGGGAGGTCGGCCACCTTGCCGGTCTTGTGCGCGGTGATCTCGTTCTCCATCTTCATCGCCTCTATGACGCAGATCAGCGCGCCCTCGTCCACCGTGGCGCCCGGCTCGACCGCGACCTTGAGCACAGTGCCCTGGATGGGCGAGATGAGCTGGTCACCGCCGGCGCCGGCTCCGCCCGCCCCGGCCGACTCGCGCCGGCGGGGCTTGGGCGACGTCGCTGGCGCGGCCGGCGTGGCGCCGTTGACCGTCCCGGCGCTCGGGGGCCCGATCACCTTGACGTCGAAGCGTCGCCCTGAGACCTCGACCGTGTAGTCCTGCTCGACCTTGGGCGGCTCCTCCTCATCGTCCTCGGCGGTCGCCGACTTGGGAGCCGCCAGCTGCTTGAGCCAGCTTCGGTCCTCGACGAGGTCCCGGCAGGTCTCCCCCCGCGCCCACTGCTCGCTGGACAGCAGCGCCAGGTGGAAGGGGATGAGCGTCCGCAGGTCGGTGATCTCGTACTCCTCCAGTGCCCGCCGCATTCGCCGGGTCGCGGCTTCGCGGTCCAGGTCCCACACGATCAGCTTGGCCACCAGCGGGTCGTACATGGGGGTTATCTCCGAGCCCGGGCCCACGCCGGAGTCCACCCGTACGCCGGGGCCTGCCGGCTCCCGGTAGGCGCCGATCCGGCCCGGCGCCGGAGCGAAGCCCTTGGCCGCCTCCTCGGCGTTGATGCGGCACTCGATGGCGTGGCCGCGCAGCTCGACCTCCTCCTGGGAGAACGAGAGCGGCTCTCCGGCGGCGATCCGGATCTGCTCGCGCACGATGTCGATGCCGGTGGTCATCTCGGTCACGCAGTGCTCCACCTGCACCCGGGTGTTCATCTCCAGGAAGTAGTACTCGCCGTCGGCCAGGAGCCCCTCGACCGTGCCGGCCGAGCGGTAGCCCACCGCGCGCGCTGCCTCGACTGCGATCCGGCCGATCCGCTCGCGCAGCTCCTCGTCGACCGCGGGGGCGGGGGACTCCTCGATCAGCTTCTGATGGCGCCGCTGCACCGAGCAGTCGCGCTCGCCAAGGTGGACCACGCTCCCCTGGGAATCCGCCAGCACCTGGACCTCGACGTGGCGGGGGTCGGCCAGATAGCGCTCGAGGTAGACGGTCGAGTCCGAGAAGAACTTCTCCCCCTCGCGCGCGGCCCCGTCGAACGCCTCCTGGAGCTTGGGCTCCTCCAGCGCCACCCGGAAGCCCTTGCCGCCCCCGCCGCCGGCCGCCTTGACCGCCACCGGGTACCCGATCGTCTCCTCGATGACCTTTCGGGCGTCGTCGACGGTGGCCACCGGCTCGGTGGTCCCCGGGACGATCGGGACACCGGCCTCGGCCATCAGCTCCCGGGCCCGCGTCTTGGACCCCATCGCGTCGATCGCCTCGGCCGGCGGTCCGATGAAGGTCAGGCCGGCCTCCTCGCAGGCTCGCGCGAACGCCGCGTTCTCGGCCAGGAAGCCGTAGCCGGGATGGACCGCCTCGGCTTCGGCTCGGGAGGCGACCTCGAGCAGGGCGTCGATCTTCAGGTAGCTCTCGGCCGCCGGGCCCGGGCCGATGAGATACGCCTCGTCGGCGCGCCGGACGTGCAGCGCGTCACGGTCGAGCTCGGAGTAGACGGCCACCGCGCCGATCCCGAGCTCCTCCAGAGCGCGGATCACGCGCACGGCGATCTCGCCGCGATTGGCCACCAGGACCTTGGAGAACATGCCGCCGGACTCTACTTGCCCGTGTGCCGCGAGCCGGCTGCGGCCCTGGGCGGCCGGATGGGGCTAGGCGATCCCGTCGTCGCCGTCGCCCGCGGCGGGCTCGACCCCCAGGATCATCCCGCCGCCCACGGTATCGTTGGTGGCCTCGTCGATGAGGACGAACGAGCCCGTCGTCCGGTTGCGCCGGTACTCGTCGACCAGCAGCGGGGCGCTGGTGCGCAGGTGGACCCGCCCGATCTGGTTGAGCCCCAGCTCGGTCGCCGCCTCATCGCGGTGCAGGGTGTTGACGTCGATCCGGTAGCGCAGCTCGTCGACTATCGCCTTGGCGTTGCGCGTGGTGTGCTTGATCGCGTAGCGGCCCCGGGTGCGCAGCGGCGCGTCGCTCATCCAGCACACCATCGCGTCCAGGTCCCGGGTGGGCACCGGATGGTTGTGCGCTCGGCAGATCATGTCGCCCCGGGACACGTCGAGCTCGTCCTCGAGCAGCAGGGTGACCGCCAGAGGCGGGAACGCCTCATCGATCGGCTTGCCACCCTCGATCTCGATGCGCTCGATGCGCGTCTGGCGCCCGGAGGGCAGGACGGTCACCTCGTCGCCCGGGCGCAGCACCCCTGATGCGACCTGGCCGGCGTAGCCGCGGTAGTCGTGGTGCTCGTCGGCCATTGGCCGGATCACCCACTGGACGGGAAAGCGCACGTCGATCAGGTTGCGATCCGAGCCGATGTGGACGTGCTCGAGGTGGTAGAGCAGCGACGACCCCTCGTACCAGGGCATGCGCTCCGAGCGCTCGACCACGTTGTCGCCGTGCAGCGCCGAGATGGGGATGAACGTGACGTCGGTGAAGTCGAGCTTGTTGGCCCAGCCCGAGACCTCCTCGTCGATGCGCTCGAACACCTCCTCGTCGTAGTCGACCAGGTCCATCTTGTTCACCGCGAAGACGACGTGGGGGACGCGCAGCAACGAGGCGATGAACGCGTGCCGGCGCGACTGCTCGACCACCCCCTTGCGGGCGTCGATGAGGACGATGGCGAGATCGGCGGTGGAGCCGCCGGTGACCATGTTGCGGGTGTACTGCTCGTGGCCCGGCGTGTCGGCGGTGATGAACTTGCGCCGCGGCGTGGTGAAGTAGCGATAGGCCACGTCGATCGTGATGCCCTGCTCGCGCTCGGCCCGCAGGCCGTCGGTCAGCAGGGCCAGGTCGACGTAGGAGTCGCCGCGGCGGCGGCTGGTCTCCTCGACATGCTCGAGCTGGTCCTCGAAGATCTGCTTGGTCTCGTAGAGCAGGCGGCCGATCAGCGTGCTCTTGCCGTCGTCGACCGACCCCGCGGTGGCGAAGCGCAGGAGGTCCATCGTGCGCTCCGCGCCGATCTCGACGTGCCCGTCGGTGGCCGGTCCCGGCGCCATCGGCCTAGAAGTAGCCCTCGCGCTTGCGGTCTTCCATGGCCGCCTCGGTCACGCGGTCGTCGGCGCGCGTCTCGCCGCGCTCGGTGATCCGGGTGGCGGCGATCTCGGCGACCACGCTCTCGAGGGTGCCCGCGGTGGACTCGACCGCGCCGGTGCAGCTCATGTCGCCCACCGTGCGGTAGCGCACCGAGGCCTCGAACGGCTCCTCGCCGTCCATCAGCTCGACGAACGGGCTGACCGCGTAGAGCATCCCGTCGCGGCGGAACACCTCGCGGTCGTGGGCGAAGTAGATCGGGGGCAGGTCGAGGCCCTCCTCGGAGATGTACTGCCAGACGTCGAGCTCGGTCCAGTTGGAGATCGGGAAGACGCGCACGTGCTCGCCCTTGCGGATGCGGCCGTTGTAGAGGCTCCACAGCTCGGGTCGCTGGGCCTTGGGATCCCACTGGCCGAAGTCGTCCCGGAACGAGAACACGCGCTCCTTGGCCCGGGCGCGCTCCTCGTCGCGCCGCGCCCCGCCGAACGCGGCGTCGAACCCGTGCTCCTCGATCGCGTCGAGCAGGGTGACGGTCTGGAGTCGGTTGCGCGAGGCGCGGGGGCCGGTCTCCTCGGCCACGCGACCCTGGTCGATCGAGTCCTGCACCGACGCGACGATCAACCGCTCGCCCAGCCGCTCGATGAGTCGGTCGCGGAACTCGATCACCTCGGGGAAGTTGTGCCCGGTGTCCACGTGCATGACCGGGAACGGGAAGCGCCCGGGCCGAAACGCCTTCTCGGCGAGGTGCAGGAGGACCAGGGAGTCCTTGCCGCCCGAGAACAGCAGCACGGGGTTTTCCAACTCGGCCGCGACCTCGCGCATGATGTAGATCGCCTCGGCCTCGAGCGCGCGCAGGTGGGAGACCTCGTAGCGGACCGTCGTCATGGCTAGCCGGGGTCGGAGGCCGACGCCACCGGGTCGGGGGTGGTCGCGGGGCGGTCGGAGGCCGCCAGCCTGGCCGGCTGCTGCGCGCTGGGCGCGGCGGGATCGGCGCCCACCGCCTCGGCGGCGGGGTCCCCGACCAGGGCGGCCGCCGGACGGTGACGCAGCCACCACCAGGCGAAGGCGCCGACGGCCAGCGGCACCCCGACGACCACGAGCGCGGACAGCTCGACGCCCGCCTTCGAGGCCACCGCCAGCGACGAGGCGAGCAGCACGCAGCCGAGCGCCGGGCGCAGGCCCCCGGACGGGACGCGGGTCATCAGGTGGGTCCCGATCCAGACACCTGGCACCGACCCGATCAGGATGTTGACCATCAGGCCCAGGTCCACGTTGCCGCCCACGAGATGGCCCAGCCCGGCCACCCACAGCAGGATGGCCGCCTGGAAGACGTCGGTCCCGACCACTCGATGGGGAGTGAGGCGGAAGACCAGGATGAGCGTCAGCCCGATCAGGGCTCCGCTGCCGACCGAGGTGAAGCCGAGCACCAGCCCGAGTACCAGGCCGATCCCGAGCGCCTGCAGCTTGGCCTTCAGGTCCATCTCCACCCGCTCGCGCTCGCGGGCGATGAGCTTGGGCAGGAACAGCGCGCGCACCAGCGTGGCCAGCGCGGCCACCAGCAGGGCCGCGGCCACGACGATCAGCAGGGGGCCGTCGAACGAGTCGCCGTAGGAATGGTGCAGCCGGGTCACCAGGACGACCCCGACCAGGGATGCCGGCGCGGCGGCCAGGCACAGCCAGGCGGCCAAGCCGAGGTCGACGGTGCCCTTGCGCAGGTGGCGCCAGCCACCCACGGTCTTGGTGATGGCCCCGTAGGCGAGGTCGGTGCCAATGGCGACCACGGGCTTGGTGCCCACCACCAGGATCAGCAGCGGCGTCATCAGGGAGCCGCCGCCGATGCCCGTCATTCCCACCAGGATGCCGACCCCGAGGCCGAATAAGACGACCAGCGGATCCATGAGCCTGCGAAGGCTAGAGGATGGGTCGCGGAGACACGGGGGCGCGGACGGGCGGGGCCGGGGCGATCAGGAGTCGCCGTGTAGGCCGCACTCGACCCGATCCTGGCCCGCCCAGCGTCCCTCGCGGCCGCTTCCGGGCCGGGTGCAGGGCGTGCAGCCGATCGAGGCGTATCCGCGGTCGTGCAGCGGGTTGTAGGGCAGGTCGTGCTCGGCGATGTACGCCCAGACTTGGTCGTCGGTCCAGTCCGCCAGCGGGTTGGCCTTCCACAGGCCATGGGCGGCGTCCCAGCCGAATTTGGGCGCCGTGGCCCGCGTGGGGGCCTGCTCGCGGCGCAGCCCGGTCACCCAGGCGTCGAGTCCGTCGAGGGCCCGCTCCAGCGCCATGACCTTCTGGTCGCTGCAGCAGTGCTCGGTGGTCCACGGCCGCCCATCGGCCGAGGTGGCGTCGTGGACCTCCACCCGCACCCCGTAGCGCCGCTCGAGGTCGCGCCAGGTGGCGTACGTCTCGGGGAACAGGGTGCCGGTGTCGATCGTGAACACGCGCGCGTCCGGGCGAAGCCGGAGCAGCATGTCGATGACCACCGCCTCCTCCTTCTGGAAGGAGCAGGCGAGGGCCAGCCGGGGGTGGTGGCGCTCGAGAGCGTAGGCCAGGACATCCTGCGCCGAGGCCGGCTCGAGGTCGGGGGCGGTGGCGGTGGGAGCGGTGGCCATCGGCGTTCCTAGACGGCGCACTCGCCCTCGCCGCGGATCACCTGGAAGGGCTCGCTGCGGCTCCAGTCGATGAAGTGGCTCATGTTCTCGAGGCTGAACTCGACCGGCATCGACAGGTCCCTGACGACCTCCTCGAGTTCATGCTCGCCGACGCGCTCGACGAAGCGGTTGAACTCCTCGCCGTCGCGGCGGCCCGACTCGTAATGGCGGATCCAGCGCTCGACCGCCTCGGGCACTCGCTTGGCCGCCAGCCGGACCTTCAGGCGCTTGCCCATCATCACGTCCCCGCCCTCGTACTGGCCGCCCAGGTGGGCGACATAGGCCGGCAGGGTCTTCTCCCCGACCTTGATCGAGGCGCCGTAGAAGCCGATGTTGGCGATGTGGTGCTGGCTGCAGCCGTTGGGGCAGCCGCTCATCTTGATGTGGATCCGCTTGGTCAGGGGA
Source organism: Solirubrobacteraceae bacterium (assembly GCA_035264745.1). Classification (GTDB taxonomy): domain Bacteria; phylum Actinomycetota; class Thermoleophilia; order Solirubrobacterales; family Solirubrobacteraceae; genus DATAEY01. Next base: position 6,588 of record DATFPO010000047.1, read on the forward strand.
TCGGTAATGCCCATCCCGTGCACGCGCTCCTCGACCGCCTGGTTGAGGCCCATCGAGCTGGTGATGCCGAGCTTGCAGCTGTCGGTGCCGGGGCACGACACCACGTCGGTCACCTGGTGTGCGCCCGGACCGCCCAGATCGAGCGCCAGCAGCCGCTGCCACACGTCGTGGACCGCCTCGTCGCGCACCCACCGCAGGACGATGTTCTGCTGGATGGTCGTGCGCGCGTAGCCCCCGGTGAATTCGCGCATGATCGCCGCCAGCCCCCGGAACTGCTCGGGCGTGAGGTCGCCCCGCGTTACCTTGACCTCCACGGTCGAGAACCCGGCCTGGCGCTGCGGCTTGACGTTGGCCTCCCGGAACCGGTCGAACTCACTGCGATCGCCGTTGGGCGACGAGAACGCGGCGGGCGGCGCCGGCGCCCCGGCCTCCTCGTCGTGCTCGAACAGCAGCGGATCCGGGCTGAAGTCGCGCTCGGCGACCCAGTCGCCCTCGAGCTCCTCGTCGACCATCTCCCGGAAGGCGTCCATGCCGATCTTGTCGATCAGCACCTTGAGCCGGGCCCGGGCGCGGTTGCGGCGCAGCTCCTCCTGGCGGTCGAAGATCCGCAGGACCGCCTCGGAAACCTTGAGGTAGTCGCCGTTGTCGAGGGCGACGAAGTCGTAGAGCGCGCCGCCGACCCGCGGCATGATCGAGGTCCCGCCCCCGGTGCGGATCTCCACGCCGCGCACACCGTCCCTGACCCGGGGGATGAACCCGAGGTCGTGGATGTTGGTCACCGCCCGGTCCTCGTCGGTCGCCGTCCAGGCCACCTTGAACTTGCGCGGCAGCAGCTGGCAGACCTCGTTGCGTACGAAGTAGCGGACGAAGGCGCCGGCGTAGGGGGTGATGTCGAACGGCTCCCCCTCGCAGATCCCCGCCCACGGGTCACCGGTCACGTTGCGGACGGTGTTGCCGCAGGCCTCGCGGCTGGAGAGCCCCACCTCGCCCAGAGTGCGAATCGCCTGGGCCGCGTCCGGCAGCGGGACGTGGTGGTACTGGATGTTCTGGCGCGTGGTGATGTGCCCCCTGCGAAGCGGCGCGAACCGCTCCGCGATGTCGGCGAAGGCCTCGAGCTGCTCGGGGTTGACGCCGCCGAACGGCAGCTTCACCCGGACCATCTGCCGGTCGGGCTGACGCTGGCCGTAGACCCCCTGCTTGAGACGGAAGCCGATGAACTCGGTCTCGTCCGTCCGGCCGTCGAGGAACTTGGACGCCTCGCTGTCGAAGTCGTCGAACTCGCGCTCCAGGATCGGGATCACGCGGCCCGGGACGCCCTCGTAGACCTCGGGGTTCTCCAGCGATCCGGGACGGCCCTTGGGCTTGGTCTCCTCCCGCGGGGGGATGGATACGGGCTCCATGGTTCTCCTCGTACGTGGACGAGCCGGGGGCGGGCGCGTGACTATACCGGAACGCCGACTGGCTTTTACCTATTTTGCCCCCGCGGCCCCCCTTGGCCTCATCCCCAGGGCTCCCGATCGCCCCAGGGGGCGGGCTCGTGGACCTCGCGGCCGACCGCCTCCAGCAGGGCGGCGCGCTGCCAGGGGCTGCGCCGCGGCCCCGGCGCCGCTGGGGGCGGAGCGGTGTCGCGCATGAACCGCTCGAGCGCCGCCGCCACCGCGGCCGCCTCCTCGGGCGAGGCGTTGGGCGCGACGATCTCGAGCTTGGGGCGCCGGTTCACCACGGGGGTCGCACCAGGCTATCGTGGCGGGCCGTGCCCGAGCTCGCCGCGCTCGACCACGACGCCGTGCTGCGCGCGGTCTCGCCGGCCGAGGCGATCGAGCGGGTGCGGGAGGCGTTCGTCCGCCACCACCGGGGCGAGTGGACGATGCCGCCCAAGGTGTATCTGGACAGCCCCCCGCACGGCGACTTCCGGGCGATGCCGGCCCGCGGGTCGGGACTGGCGCTCCTCAAGTGGGTGACCTCGTTTCCGGGCAACCCCCGCCGCGGCCTGCCCACGGTGACCGGCGTGATCTGCCTTTCGGACGCCGCCGACGGCGAGCCGCTGATGCTCCTGGACGCGCGCTCGGTCACGGCGCTGCGCACCGGAGCGGTCGCCGCGGTGGCCGCGCAGGCGCTGGCCCGGGACGACGCCCGCACGGCGGGGATCATCGGGTGCGGCCTTCACGGCGCCTGGGCGGCACGCTGCCTGGCGACGGCCGGATACGGCGCCGGGGTCTGCCATGACCCCGATACCGCCGCCGCCCGGCGCCTGGCCGACGAGCTGGGCTGGGGGGTCGGGTCGCGGGCGGAGGCGCTGTCCGGCGACGTGGTGTGCTGCGTCACTCCCGGCGCCGCGCCGGTGGTCGAGGCGGGGGACCTTCGCCCGGGCCTGCATCTCAACATGCTGGGCGCCGATGGGCCGGGCAAGGCCGAGGCCACCCCGGCGGCGGCGGCCTCGTGCGCGCTGTTCTGCGACGAGTGGGAGCAGGCGGCCCACGGCGGCGAGCTGACCGGCGCGGTCGAGGCGGGCCTGGTCGCGCGCGAGCGGGTCACCGAGCTCGGCGCGGTCCTGGCCGGGGACGCGCCCGGCCGGCCCGGCCCCGCGGCCGTCACCCTGTTCGACTCCACCGGCCTGGCCATCCAGGACCTCGCGATCGCCGCGGCGGCATACGAGGCGTGGCGGGCGGGCGTGGTCGAGGCACAGACGGTCCAGCTGTGAGACCGAGCCGGCGATGCCGGCGGTAACGGCCCGA
>DATFPO010000048.1:0-2430 GCA_035264745.1 Solirubrobacteraceae bacterium
CTTGGGCGGGAAGAACTCGAACGAGAACACCGGCTCCTCGCTGCCGGCGAGTATCTGGTCAATGCGCATGAGCAGGGGATTCTAGGTGCCGTCCTGCCGTCGGCCGCGACGGCGCTCCCACATCTCGATCACGCCCAGCTCGCGATACCCCAGCCGCGCATAGATGGGCCGGCCCATGCCGGTCGCCTGCAGCGACGTGGTGGCGCAGCCTCGTCGTCGGGCGTCGGCGAGCGCCTGGCGCATCAGCGCGGTGCCGAGCCCCCGGCCGCGAGCCTCCGGCAGCGTGCCCACGTTGAAGACGGCGCAGTCGCCTTCCGCGTCGAGCGCCGCCACGCAGGCCGCGGCCCGCCCGCCGAGCCGGGCGACGTAGACGTGACCCCGCTGCGGCAGGCGGGCGAAGACCGCCGACGCGGGACCCGGGTCCCAGCCGAACGCCGCCCCCAGGACGGCGCACATCTCCTCGGCCCCGTCGGCGCGCTCCCACTCGATTCCGCCGGCGCCGTCCGTGAGGTCGATCTCGTCCAGGGGGGCGGCCATGGCCTGTGGGCTGGCGTCCAGCCGATGCCCGCTCCGCCGCAGGGCGTCGCGGGCGCCCGCGTCAGGCTCAGGCGTCCACACCGTCCAGGCCGCCACGCCGGCGTGCGCGTAAACGTCGGCGAGTTCGTCCAGCGCCGCCTCCAGCCGCGGCGTCGAGCGGTATACCACGCTGTTGAACACGGAGCGGTGCGACATCTCCGGACAGACCGAGGCCAGCACCCCGGTGCGGCGAATCGTGAAACCGCCGGGGCTGGTGTCGCCGGCCAGCCCGAAGAACGCCTCCATGCCGCCCAGCATCCGGGCGTAGAGGGTCGCGTCGTCGGTCACGCCGCCTGCCAGCGCTCCGGCTCGCCGGGGATCCGGCGCGCCCGTCCGGTGTGCTCCAGGTGCTCGAGGTAGCACAGCGTCTCCGACAGCCACCAGGAGGCGTTGGCCGGCGTCAGCGCCTCCCCGTGCACCTGGGGAACCACCTCGACCGCGGGGCGCGGGCGCTCGGCGATCGCCCGGACCGCCGCCTCCAGGCGCTCGGCGACCAGCGCCCGGTTGGCCTCGACGTGTCCGCTGACATCGGTGAACGGCCGCCCGTGGCCGGACAGGCACAGCCGGGCGTCGAGCCGTTCGACCCGATCCAGCGAGGTGAGGAACTCCCCGGCGGGGTCCGGGGTCCAGCCGTAGTCGTAGTAGAGCGAGACCCGGCCGAGCAGGTGGTCGCCCGAGATCAGAAGGCGGCGCTGGGCCTGGTGCAGGCAGACGTGGGAGGGCGCATGCCCCGGTGTCTCGTGGACGTCCCACGCCCCCAGGTCCGTCTCGACCACCACGCCGTCCACCAGGTCCCGGTGCGGTTCTACGATCTCCGCGATCCCCGGCCCCTGGGCGCGCCGGCTCTCCGCCCACAGGCGCAGCGGCTCGGCCGGCACGCCGCTCTGCCGGGCCACCTCGAGTCGGCGCGCCAGCGTCGCCTCAGGGTCCTCGAAGCTGCGGAGCATGTGCTCGTGGTTGGGATGCATCCACAGCTCGCACCCGGCGGCGGCCACGATCGGCGCGGCCTGGCCGTAGTGGTCGGAGTGGGCGTGGGTGCAGACGACCAGGCGCACGTGCTCGAGGCGCAGGTTGACCTGCTCCAGGGCACGCTCCAGGTGGGCCAGCGACCCGGGCGCGTGCATCCCGGTGTCGAACAGGACGATGCCGTCGCCGGCCGCCACCGCCCACGCGTTGCAGTGCGGCACCCCCGGCCAGGGGAGCGGCAGCCGCAGCCGCCACAGCCCCGGGAGCACGCGTTCACCCCGCCCCACCTCCCGCCTCGGCGTCCCCTCGACCACGCGCGGCACGATAATCGCGGGTGGCCGCGGTAGGGTCGCCGCGCTCATGGGCAGACGCTCTCGCCGCCGCGGCCGCGAACCGCTCGCCGCCCCCGCCGTCGACTACACCGACCCGGAGGGCAACGTCCTCACCCTGCGCGGGTCGCTGTCGCCGGCCACCCGCCGGGAGTACGCGCAGGTGGCCGCCGGCTCGCCGCTGTCGCGCGAGGACGCCTGGCAGCGCGCGGTGGAGTTCCTGTTCGAGCGCCTGGCGGTCCGCTGGACGATCGCGGGACTCCCGATCGAGCGGCAGGAAGAGGTGCTGGGCCGCTATCGCATGGCGTCCGGCGAGGAGCGGACGTGGATCAGGGACGTGCTGCGCAAGCACGTCGCCGAGCACTTCCCGGATCTCGACGCTCCCTAGCCGGTCTCGCGCCGCGGTACCGTGCCGGGCATGCGCCGGACCAAGATCGTCGCCACGATCGGACCGGCCTCCGACGATCCCGAGACGCTGGCGCGCATGGTGGAGGCGGGGATGGACGTGGCCCGCCTGAACTTCGCCCACGGCACCCGCGAGGAGAAGGCGCGCACGGCC
>DATFPO010000049.1:0-6602 GCA_035264745.1 Solirubrobacteraceae bacterium
CGACGGCGCACGTGCACGACCGCGACAAGGCCGAGCCGCCGCCACGGGTCCCGTGGGCGACGCTGGAGGAGTACGCCGCCGGGCTCGTGTGCCTGAGCGGCTGCGCGCGGGAGGGCGTCCACGACGAGCCCGGCCTGCGGCGGCTCCAGGCGATATTCGGGACCGACAGCCTGCGCGTGGAGCTCCAACGGCCGTTCCTCCGCGACGACCGGGCGCGGAACACGGCGCTCGAGCGGCTGGCGCAGCGGATCGGCGTCCACACCGTCGCCACGGGCAACGTCCACGCGCACGCGCGCTCGCGCGCCCCCCTCCAGGACGCGTTCGTCGCCCTGCGCAACCACGCCACGCTCGACGCCTCCGAGCCCCTGCGCCGCGGCAACTTCGCCCACGTGCTCGCCTCGCCCGCGGCGATGGAGGCACGCTTCGCCGAGGACCACCCGCGCGCGGTGAGAGAGACGCGCGCGCTGGCCGACCGCCTGACCTTCGACCTCACGCACGACCTCGGCTATCGCTACCCCGGCGCCGAGGACGAGCGGGCCGACCGCACGCTGGCCGAGCTGTGCCGGGCGCGTCTGGAGGAGCGCTACCGCGGCGACCCCAACCGGCCCGAGGCCGAGGCTCGCCTGGAGGACGAGCTGGGGGTGATCGGGTCGCTCGGCCTGGCCGGCTTCTTCCTCCTGCACCACGAGATGCTGGAGCTGGCCCGGGAGGTCGCCGCGGACGTCCGCGGCCCGGACAGCGCACGAGCGCTGCTGCCTCCCGGGCGGGGGCGCGGCTCGTCGGTCTCATCGATCGTGTGCTTCCTGACCGGCCTCTCCCACATCGACCCGGTTCGCAACCGCCTGCTGCTGGGGCGCTTCCTCAACTCCCAGCTCACCGAGCTCCCGGACATCGACCTCGACTTCCCCCGCGACATCCGGGAGGCCCTGATGCCGCGGATCCACCAGCGCTACGGCCACGACCGCTCGGCGCTGGTGGCCGCCTTCCCCACCTATCGCGCGCGGGGCGCGATCCGCGACCTGGGCAAGGCCCTGGGGCTGGCGCCGGGCGAGATCGAGCGCGTCGCCCGCGGCTCGGAGGGGGAGCTCGCGCGCAACGTCGGCCGCGACGTGGTGGCGGCTCTGGGCGAGCGGCGGGCCGCCACCGGGCGCTGGCCCTGGCTGGCCCGGCTGGCCACCGAGGCGGCCGGGCTGCCGCGCCATCTCTCCCAGCACTCGGGCGGGATGATCGTCTCCACGCGGCCGCTGATCGACTGCTGCCCGGTGGTGCCGGCGGCCATGGAGGGCCGCCAGATCGTCCAGTTGGACAAGGACTCATGCGCCGACGCCGGCTTCCTGAAGATCGACCTGCTGGGGCTGGGAATGCTCTCGGCGGTGGAGCGCTGCGTGGAGGAGATCGCGCGCTCGCGGGGGGAGCGGATCGATCTGTCCCGCATCCCCTACGACGACCCGGAGACCTACGCGACGATCCAGCGCGCCGACACCGTCGGGGTGTTCCAGATCGAGAGCCGGGCCCAGATGCAGTCCCTGCGGCGCACACGGCCGGAGTCGCTGGACGACCTCACCATCCAGGTGGCGATCGTGCGCCCCGGCCCGATCCAGGGCGGCGCCGTCAACCCCTACGTCGAGCGCCGCCAGCGCCTGCGCGAGGAGCCCGGGTTCGAAGTGCCCTACGAGCATCCCTCGCTGGAGCCGATCCTGCGCGACACCCTGGGCACGATCATCTTCCAGGACCAGGTGCTCGAGGTGGCGATCGCCTTCGCCGGCTTCTCGATCGGGCAGGCGGAGAGCCTGCGGCGCGCCATGAGCCGGAAGCGCTCGGAGGCGGCGATCGAGGTACATCACCGCGGCTTCGTGGCGGGCGCGATCGCCCACCACGGAGTGGACGAGGCCACCGCCGAGCGCGTGTGGAGGATGGTCATGGGCTTCGCCGGCTTCGGCTTCCCGAAGGCCCACGGCGCGGCCTTCGGCCTGCTCGCCTACCAGTCGACCTGGCTTCGGGTCCACTACGGGCCCGAGTTCCTGTGCTCGCTGCTCAACGAGCAGCCGATGGGCTTCTACCCGCCGGACGCGCTGGTCCACGAGGCCCAGCGGCGCGGAATCGAGGTGCTCGGCCCCGACATAGACCGCAGCGCGGCGGAGTGCACCGTGGAGGGGAACGCCGTCCGAATCGGGCTGGGATACGTCCGCGGAATTCGCGCCGGCGACGTGGCGGCGGTGATGGCCGCCCGCAGCGAGCGGCCCGACGGGCGGTTCGGATCGCTGGCCGGAGTGGCGGCTGCCACCGGCTTCGCCGGCGGCGACGCCGGCGCCGGGCGGGCGTCGCTGGAGCGCCTGGCCTGGGCGGGCGCCTGTGACCGCCTGGCCGGCGGAAGCCGCCGGGTGGCGCTGTGGCGCCTGGGGGTCGCGGCTCCGGGTCGGCGGGCGGCGGCCGGGACCCAGCTGGCCCTGCCCCTGGACCCTCCGGCGGCGCCGGCGCTCAGGGAGTTGGGAGGCTGGGAGGCGATGCTGGCGGACTACGCCAGCACGGGGATGACCCTGGGCGAGCATCCCCTGGCGCTACTGGAGGAGTCGCTGCCCCCCGGGACGGTGCCGTCCCGGGAGCTGGCGAGGGCGCGCCACGGCTCACGGGTGCGGGTGGGCGGCCTGGTAGTGGCGCGCCAGCGCCCGGCCACCGCCAACGGCATGGTCTTCCTGCTGCTGGAGGACCAGCACGGCACCATCAACCTGATCGTCTCTCCTCCGGTCTACGAGCGGCATCGCATGACCGTGCGGGCGGAGCCCCTGGTCCTGGCCGAGGGCCGCTTCGAGCGCCAGCCGGGCGGGGCCACCAGCGTGGTGGTGGAGGCGCTGCGCCCGCTCGACCCGCCCGACCAGCCGCTGGCCGACGTGAGGAAGCTGGAGGTCGCCGAGCGGGCCACCGACGTCGGGGACGCCGAGGAGCGGGCGGCGGGCGCGGACTTCCGGGCGGTGGCTCCGGCGGTGATGAGCTTCGCGTCCGGGCGGCGACGCTGAAGGCGCCGGCGCCCTTCGGGGGCCGACCCTCACCCCGAGCCCAGCAGCGCCGCCACCTCGTCGTCGTCCACCTGCGAGAAGTCCCGATAGAACTGGCCGACCGCGAAGAACTCCGGCGGCTCGACCACCAAGGGCGCCCGGGCCTCCCAGCGCTCCTGCAGCTCCCGCAGGCCCGGGCCCGACGCCACCGGGACCGCCATGATCACCCGCGCCGGCCGGTGGCGGCCGACCGTCTCCAGCGCCGCGGCCATCGAACGTCCGGTGGCCAGGCCGTCGTCCACCACCAGAACGACGCGATCATCCAGGGCCAGGCGGGGGCGTTCTCGGCGCAGGGCCTGGGCCTGGTGGCGGGCCCGCTCCAGCTGCGGCGCGACCAGCTCAGGGGGCAGGTCGCCGGGCAGGGCCACGCCGTCCTCGCTGACCGCTCCCAGCGCGTACTCGGGTTGGGCGGGGTGGCCGACCTTGCGCACCACCAGGACGTCGAGCGGCGCGCCCAGGGCGCGGGCCACCTCGGCCGCCACCGGGACCCCGCCGCGCGCCAGCCCGAGGACCACGACATCGCCCTCGACGGGTGGCACGGCCTCGGCCAGCCTCCGCCCGGCGTCCACCCGGTCCGCGAAGCGGCGGAGCATGCTGGGACCGTACCCGGACCGCGGATCCGACACCGCACGCCGGCCGTGGGGGTCCCCTGGGCGACTTCGCCCCTCCAGCACGCCAGGTATGGTCCCCGCCCGCATGGGTGCACTGCCGCTGGCCTTCATCGGCGTCTGGGTCCTGATCGCAGTCACGCTGTTCCTCGTGGCGCTGTTCGGTGGGACGTCGCGGGCCCGCGAGCGGATGCTGCAGTCGCAGACCCGGCGGGGCAGGCGGGTGACCGGCGTGGTCATCGCCGCGGTGATCGTGGAGATGGGGATCGCGGTCCCGGCGCTGGTGATCGCCGAGAGCGGACACAAGGACCAGGCGGGCGCTGCCCGGGTGCACCTGACCGCCGCCCAGGAGCGGGGTCGCGAGCTGTTCGGGCACACCTGCAACCAGTGCCACACCCTGGCCGCGGCCAACACCGTGGGCAAGGTGGGCCCGAACCTGGACCAGATCAAGCCCAACCAGGCGCTGGTGCTGGACGCGATCAACCACGGCAGGGACCGCGGGAAGGGCCGCATGCCCGCCCAGCTCCTCCAGGGCCGCGACGCGCAGGACGTGGCCAGTTTCGTGGGCGCGGTCGCCGGCAAGCAGTAGCGGTGGACGAGCAGCGGGCACGCGAGCTGTTGGCGGCCGAGCGCGCGCGGATCGAGCAGGCCCTGGCCGACCTGCGTCCCAGGGACGGCGACGAGCTGTCGCATCTCGACCAGCATCCCGCCGACGAGGGTTCCGAGCTGTTCGAGGACGAGCGCGACAGCGGGATCGCCCAGGCGCTGCGCGAGGAGCTCGCGGCGGTCGAGCGAGCCGAGCGACGGCTGGAGCAGGGCACCTACGGCCTCTCGGTGGAGACCGGCCAGCCCATCCCCGACGAGCGCCTGGAGGTCATGCCGACGGCCGAGCGCACGGTCGAGGAGCAGGCGCGCCTCAACCGCGGCGGGTGACGGCCGGCATATCCCGCATCCACCGCCGAATGTCATGACACGGCATCCGGCGACGTTGTTAGGATGCCGCCCGCCAGACCGCTGAATTACCGTCGGCTCAGTGCTGGTCGGCGGAAACGGGGGACCCAACGCCTTGGGGCGAATCGCCATCAGGCATAGCGCGACCTTTCAGCGCGAGCCCGTCAGCTAACCCCGTAAGCGACCGAAAGAGGATGAGCCAGATGCACCAGGCAGCCCGTGCCCTGCGCGAAGACGACCTCGAGCTGACCGGCGTAGCCGAGCCCGGCCCCGCGCTCAAGTCGCGACGTACGATCACGATCACCGGCCGTCCCGACCCCGCGCCGCCGCCGCGGCGCCTGCGGGCGGTGCCCCCTCAGGCGCTCGGGACGGCGCCGCGTGCAGCGCGGCTGGTCCAGATCCGCCGGCGGCGTCCCGGGCCCCACCCGATCGAGCGCATGTCGGCGCCGCCCGAGCGGCTGGCCATGTGGGCGCTGATGATGGCGATCGTCCTGATCGTCGTCGCCGCGCTGTCGTCGCACTCCTGAGCACCGTCAGGGCGGCCCGCCGGCCGCCCCTCCTGATCCGTCATCGGCGCGCTGAGCCGGCGTTTAGGCGCGTGCGTATAAGTCTGCGACAGCCCTGCGCGGCCCTCGGGCAGCGCTTGACGGGTCCTATACACTTATCAATCGTAAGAAGCAGGTCAAAGGTAAAGCAGCTTTGCGCCGACCCAGCGCGTTGTTGCGCTCTCCTCACCGGGTGAGAATGCGAATGAAGACTCCGATGAGCAGGTTCCACATCCACGACGACCTGACCGCGCCGGACGGGTCGGTCCCCGTCCTCAAGGGCGCGCTGGCCACCGGAGGCCAGCTTCCGAACTTCCTCGGGGTGCTGGCCGGCTCGCCGGCCGCGCTGCGCGCCTACGCGAAGTTCCGCTCCGAGCTTCGCCACGGGAAGCTCGACCTGGCCACCTCGGAGCGGATCGCGCTGGCCGTGGCCGAGCATTACAAGTCGCAGCCCGGCGTCGCCATGCACAGCCGGATGGGCCGTGCCGCCGGCCTGACCCTCGACGAGGTCGCGCTCGCGCGTGAGTTCGACTCCGGTGACGAGCGCCAGGCACTCCTGCTCCGCTACCTCAAGGCGCTCGTGGTGGACGGCGAGCGGCCCCCGATGCACCTGCACGAGGAGGCCCGCGAGGCCGGCTGGTCCGACGAGCAGCTGCTGGAGGCCATCGCTCACGTGGCGCTCGAGACGTTCACCGCGACCATCAACGTCGCGGGCGACGTCCCGGTCGACGGCTCCACCGAGGAGTCGCGCGTCCTGCGGGCCGCGTGAGCCGATGTCGGAGCCCGCGGCAGACGGCACTGGCGATCACTCCGGCTGCTGCCCGCTCTACCACCAGGCCGTAGAGCTCATCGGCAAGCGCTGGACCGGCGCGATCGTCAGCGTCCTGCTCGAGCGGCCCCTGCGGTTCTCGGAGATCTCCCAGGCGGTGCCCCAGCTGTCGGACCGCCTGCTGTCCGAGCGCATGAAGGAGCTGGAGTCGCGGGGGATGGTCGAGCGCCGGGTGCTGCCCGGCCCGCCGGTGAGGGTGGAGTACGGACTGACCGAGATGGGGCGCGACCTCGCTCCCGCGCTGGACGAGCTCAAGCGTTGGGCGCACCGCTGGCTCGGCGCCGATTCGGCCCGGGCCCCGGAGTCCGAGCCGCTCGCGGCCGGGCGCCTGTGATCGTCTAGGGTTCGCCGTCCGCCCGGGCCGGCCCCCCGGCTCTGTGGATCCCCGGAACCGAGGAGGGCCTGCTTTGGCCGATCAGCCGACCACCGCCGATGACGTCAAGGCGCTCGTCGAGGAGCGCTCGATCCGGTTCATCCGGTTCTGGTTCACCGACATCCTCGGCCAGCTGAAGTCGTTCTCGATCAACGCGGCCGAGCTGGACGACGCCTTCGAGGGCGGCATGGGCTTCGACGGCTCCTCGATCACCGGCTTCAACGCGATCGAGGAGTCGGACAT
>DATFPO010000050.1:0-10832 GCA_035264745.1 Solirubrobacteraceae bacterium
GGCCGGTCAAGCTGGGCGGTTTCCTGGGGCTGGCGGCGCTGATCTTCGCGGCGCTGTACGGCGGGCAATTCGAGGTCCTCCTGGTCGAGGTGATGCTTCTGCCGATCCTGTTCGGGCTCGCCCTGCTGGCGCCCGCCGGCCGCCCGACGGCGAGCATCGCGGTGACCCTGTTCTCGCTGTGGTGGATCGGGCTGGCGTTCGCGCATGCCGTGCTCCTGCGCGACCTGCCCCATGGCGGCGGCATCATCGTCGACGTCCTGGTGGGGACCTTCGTGGGCGACAGCGGCGCCTACTTCGGCGGTCGGGCGTATGGCCAGCGGCCGCTCTCGCTGCGGCTGTCGCCCAACAAGACGGTGGAGGGCCTGCTGATCGGCATGCTGACCGCGGTCATCGCGACCTGGTTCGCCGGGCTCTACCAGGACTGGCTGCCGGGATGGTCCGCCCTCCTGCTCGGCGTCGGCGTGGCCCTCACGGCGCCGCTGGGCGACCTGTTCGAGTCGATGGTCAAGCGCGATGTCCAGGCCAAGGACACCGGGCGCTTCTTCGGCGCCCACGGCGGCGCCCTGGACCGCCTCGACGCAGTGTTCTTCACCGTGGTGGCCGGCTACTACATCTGGGTGGCGATGCTGTGAGCTGTCGAGTGCGCCGGGGCGACCCGCGGGAGCCTCTCGAAGCGCGCGACCATGCGCAGACATCCGGCCAAGCCAGCTTGACAGGCGATCTGCGAACGGCGAGGGTCGTCGTCCAGGCCAAGGAGGCATAGATGAAGCGCTTTATCGTTCCCGCGGTCGCCCTGGCGGCGGGGGTGGGGGGCTGCGGCGGCGCTGAGACTCAGACGTTGCAGCTCAAGGGAGGAAGGAAACGCGGGTGCAATTCCGCGCTCCGGCCATGGTCAAGGGTCACCCGCTGAAGGGCATGGCTTGGTCGTCCAACCAGCCGATCAGCGGCGATCGCACTGGCGAGTACGTGCGAACCTGCATGCCGCTCCCCACCGACGACATCGAGTGCAACGGAGCGTTCCTGCTCGGGGACGGGGACGTCGAGGTGGAGCTCACCGAGGAGGCCAACCCGAGCGATCCCGCCAGTGACGGCGCGATTATCGGTGGCACCCGCGCCTATGCGGGCGCCGTCGGGTCTTATCAGGTCGACTGGAAGAAGAACACCTACACGCTCAAGTTCAAGTTGCTCAAGTGATCGCCGCCGTGGCCGTGGCGACGCGCTGAGTCGCCGAGCGCGATGGGCGGCGAGGGCCGGCGCCTACAATCGCAGCCCATGCGCCGCCTGCTGATCCTCGGCGCCACCGGCTCGATCGGGACCCAAGCGCTCGAGATCGTGGAGCGCTCGTCCGAACTCGAGCTGGTCGGGCTGTCGGCCGAGAGCTCCTGGGAGCCGCTGCTGGCGGCGGCCCGCCGCCACGGCGTGGCGCGCGTCGCGCTGGTCGACCCGGGCGCGGCGGCGCGGGCAGCGGAGGCCTGGACCGAGGGCGAGGTGCTCGCCGGGGCCGAGGGCCTGGTCCGCCTGGTCACCGAGTCCGGAGCCGACCTGGTCCTCAACGGCCTGGTCGGCGCCGCCGGGCTGGGACCCACCGTCGCGGCCCTGGGGGAGGGAATCGACTTGGCGCTGGCCAATAAGGAGTCGCTGGTGGTGGGAGGCGAGCTGGTCACCGCGCTGGCCCAGGCCACCGGCGCGCAGATCGTGCCGGTGGACTCCGAGCACTCAGCCCTGCACCAGCTGGTCGGGGGCGAGCGACCGGGCACGGTGGAGAAGCTGGTCCTGACCGCTTCGGGCGGGCCGTTCCGCGGGCGCTCGCGCGCCGAGCTGGCCGACGTCGGGGTGGAGGAGGCGCTCGCCCACCCCACCTGGGAGATGGGCGGGAAGATCACGATCGACTCGGCCACCCTGATGAACAAGGGCCTGGAGCTGATCGAGGCACACCACCTGTTCGCGACGCCCTACGACCGCATCGACGTGGTGGTCCATCCCCAATCGATCGTCCACGGCCTGGTCCACCTGTGCGACGGGTCGACCCTGGCCCACCTGGGCTATCCCGACATGCGGGTGCCGATCTCCTACGCCCTGCACTATCCGGACCGCGTCGACGTGCCGGTGGCCCAGCTCGATCTCGCCGCGCTGGGCTCGCTCACATTCGAGGCGGTGGACACCGAGGCCTTCCCGTGCCTTCGCCTGGCCCGGGACGCAGCCGCGGCGGGCGGCACCGCGCCCTGCGTGCTGAACGCCGCCAACGAGGTCGCGGTCCATGCCTTCCTCGAGGGCGGTCTCGGCTTCACCGGGATCCCGGCGGTGATCGAGACCGCGCTCGAGCGCCTGGGCGCGCGGCGCGTGCACTCGTTCGAGTCGCTCTACGAGGCCGACCGCGAGGCGCGCGCGGTGGCCGCCGATGCGATCGACTCGGTGCTCGCCCCCGGCACCGGCCCGTGAGCTGGCTGTTCACGATCGCGGGCTTCGCGGCCCTGATCGTCCTCCACGAGCTCGGGCACTTCGCCGCCGCCAAGGCGGTCGGGATGAGGGTGGAGCGCTTCTCGCTGTTCTTTCCTCCGCACGCCCTCAAGCTGCGCCGGGGGGAAACCGAATACGCGCTCGGCGTGATCCCGGCGGGGGGCTACGTGAAGATCACCGGCATGAACCCGCGCGAGGAGCTGTCCGCCGAGGTGGCGCCGCGGGCGTACTTCCGCCAACCGGTGTGGAAGCGGATCGTGGTGATCCTGGCCGGGCCCGGGATGAACGTGCTGGTCGCCTTCCTGATCGTCTGGGTTTTGTTCATGGCCCACGGCGTGGTGGGCGCACCGACCAACCGCGTGGCCGGGGAGAGCATGCGTCCGCCCGCGGCCGGCGCCCTGCGGCCGGGCGATCGAATCGTCTCGATCGACGGCAGACGGGGCGGACCGGCGGTCATCCGGGCGCAGGTCGCCCGCCACCGCTGCCCCGGGCGCCAGGTCGACGGCTGCTCGGCGGCCACGCCGGCCCGCGTGGTGGTGCGGCGGGACGGGCGCTACCTGTCCTTCGATCTGCGGCCGCGCTACCGGGCCAGCCAGAGGCGGGCGCTGCTGGGCTTCACCTTCGTCCCCTCGCTGGTCCGCCAGGCGCCGGCCCGCGCCGCCGCCCTGAGCGCCGGCTTCCTGTGGTTCGTGACCTCGCGCACCGTGTCGGCGATGGTGCGGATCTTCGAGCCGAGCCAGCGCAAGCAGCTCTCGGGGGTGGTCGGAACCTCCCAGTACCTCCACCAGGAGTTCAGCTTCGACATCTCCCGCGCCATGCTGCTGCTGGCGATCATCTCGATGTCGCTGGCCATCGTGAACCTGTTCCCGTTCCTGCCGCTCGACGGCGGCCACATCTTCTGGGCGCTGGCCGAGAAGGTGCGTGGACGGCCAATCCCGTTCGAGGTGATGGAGCGCTCG
The DNA here is from genome assembly GCA_035264745.1 of Solirubrobacteraceae bacterium. Taxonomy (GTDB): domain Bacteria; phylum Actinomycetota; class Thermoleophilia; order Solirubrobacterales; family Solirubrobacteraceae; genus DATAEY01. Next base: position 3,417 of record DATFPO010000050.1, read on the forward strand.
ATGGCGATCGGCTTCGTGCTGGTGATCACCCTGTTCGTGATCGGGCTGACCAACGACATCGGGCGCCTCCAGGGGCAGGGGCTGCAGGCGCGCTAGGCCCCGACCGCCCCACGAGCCTGCGGTAGCGTTCCAAGCGCAGGCCAGACGAGCGAGGAGGGAGGATGGAGGGGACCACCGTCACGCCGGCAGGCGAGCGCGCGATCGACGCCGCGACCATGATCGAGGCGTTTCACCGCACGACCCGCGCCCATCCGGACATCGTCGCGGTTCGGACCCGAGACGACGAGACCTCGATCACCTGGGGGCAGCTGCGCGAGCGCGCCGACGCGCTGGCCGGCGGCCTGGCCAAGCTCGGCGTCGGACGAGGGGAAACGGTGGCCCTGCTGTTCGGGAACGTCCCGGAGTTCCATCTCAGCGACCTCGCGGTCATGACGGTGGGAGCGACGCCGTTCTCGATCTACCAGACCTACACGCCCGAGCAGATCCGCTACGTGACCTCCGACGCCGACGCCCGCGTGGCGATCGTCCAGCCCCAGTTCGTGGCCAACGTCCTGGAGGCGCGCAGGGAGCTGCCCGACCTCGAGCACGTGGTCGTGGCCGGGGGGGACGCCCCCCAGGGCACCATCGCTCTGTCCGAGCTCGAGGGCTCGGACCCGGACTTCGACGCCGAGGCGGCGGCCGCCGGCGTCCAGCCCGACGACGTGCTCACCCTCATCTACACATCGGGGACGACCGGTCCTCCCAAGGGAGTCCAGCTCTCGCACCGCAACATCATGAGCGTGGTCGAGTCGCTGGAGGAGATCATCCAGCTGCCCGAGGCGGGGACCAAGGTGATCTCCTGGCTGCCCTCGGCGCACGTGGCGGAACGCAACGCCCACCACTACATCCCGATCGTCTTCGCCGGCACGATCACCTGCTGCGAGAACCCCCGCGAGATCCTGGAGTACCTCCCGGTGGTTCGTCCGTCCTGGTTCTTCGCGGTGCCCCGCATCTGGGAGAAGCTCAAGGCCGGGCTCGAGACCATGCTGGCCGCCCAGCCCGAGGAGCAGCGCCGCCAGGTAGAGGAGGCCCTCGAGGCGGCGCGGGAGAAGGTCCGCCTGGAGCAGGCGGGCGAGCCCGTCCCCGAGGCGCTGGCCGCACGGGTCGCCGCCGCCGACGAGGAGATGTTCAGCGGCCTGCGCGCCCACCTGGGGCTCGACCAGGTGCTGGCGGTCAACGTCGGCGCCGCTCCGACCCCGCCCGAGGTGCTCGAGTTCTTCCACGCCATCGGCATCGAGCTGGCCGAGATCTGGGGCATGTCCGAGACGACCGGGGCCGGGACGGCGAACCGGCCCGGCGCGGTGAAGATCGGGACGGTCGGGCCGGCGGCCCCGGGAATCGAGGTCAAGCTGGCCGACGACGGTGAGGTCATGGTCCGGGGCGACTGCAACATGCTCGGCTACCGCAACCAGCCCGAGAAGACGACCGAGACGATCGACTCCGAGGGGTGGCTGCACACCGGCGACGTCGGGGAGATCGACCACGACGGCTACCTGCGCATCGTCGACCGCAAGAAGGAGCTGATCATCAACGCGGCGGGCAAGAACATGTCGCCGGCCAACATCGAGGCGGCGCTCAAGAGCTCGAGCCCGCTGGTCGGGCAGGCCTGCGCGATCGGCGACCGCCGCCCCTACAACACCGCGCTGATCGTGCTCGACGCCGACTTCGCACCGGCCTGGGCCGGCCAGCAGGGCATCTCGGACACGTCGCTCGAGGCCCTCGCCGCCGACGAGAAGGTGCGCGCCGCCGTGCAGGACGGGATGGACACCGCCAACCGCAAGCTGGCGCGCGTGGAGCAGATCAAGAAGTTCACGATCATCCCGGGCGACTGGCACCCCGACGGCGACGAGCTGACCCCCACCATGAAGCTCAAGCGCCGGCCGATCGCCGAGAAGTACGCCGCCGAGATCGAGGCGATGTACTCCTGACGGCCGCGCCCGGCGGGCGCCACGGCGGCCGGCGCCGTCAGTCCAAGTGTTCGTAGGCGGGGATGGTCAGGAAGTCGACGAAGTCCTCGGACAGCGCGACCTGGTCGAACAGACGGCGCGAGAGGTCTGGGCGGCCCTGGGTGTCGAACCACTGGTCGTCGTCGACCTCCGCGCGGATTCGCTCCAGCTCCGAGTCCTCGACGCCAGCGACGAACTCGGGCGTTATCCGGTCGCCCTCGGTCGTCGAGCAGCCGTGGCGCGCCCACTGCCAGACCTGCGAGCGCGCGATCTCGGCGGTGGCGGCGTCCTCCATGAGGCCGTAGATGGCCGCGGCGCCGTTGCCCCGCAGCCATGAGGAGATGTACTGGATGCCGACGTTGACGTCGTTGCGCACGCCCTGCTCGGTGATGCCCTCCCGTCCCCCGGCCGAGCCGGCGTCGAGGAGGTCCGAGGCCGTGACCTGCACGTCCTCGCGCTGGCGGTCGAGCTGGTTGGGGCGCTCGCCCAGGACCTCGTCGAACTGCTCCCGGGCCACCGGGACCGAGTCCGGGTGGGCCACCCAGGAGCCGTCGAACCCGTCGCCCGCCTCGCGCGACTTGTCGGCCCCGACCCCCTCGAACGCCTGGCGGTTGCGCTCCTCGTCGGTGCGCGACGGGACCACCGCCGCCATGCCGCCGATCGCGTGGGCGCCCCGGCGGTGGCAGGTGCGCACCAGCAGCTCGGTGTAGGCTCGCATGAAGGGGACGGTCATGGTCACTCGGTTGCGGTCGGGCAGGATGAACTCTGGCCGGTCCCGGAAGCACTTGATCATCGAGAAGATGTAGTCCCAGCGGCCGGCGTTGAGCCCGGCCGAGTGCTCGCGCAGCTCGTGGAGGATCTCCTCCATCTCGAACGCGGCGGGCACGGTCTCGATCAGCACCGTGGCCTTGATCGTCCCGGGCTCGAGGTCGAAGCGCTCCTCGGCCAGGCAGAACACGTCGTTCCACAGGCGCGCCTCGAGGTGGCTCTCGAGCTTGGGTAGGTAGAAGTAGGGCCCCGAGCCCCGGTCCAGCAGTCGCCTGGCGTTGTGGAAGACGTGCAGGCCGAAGTCCATCAGGGACCCCGACACCGGATGGCCGTCGACTATCAGGTGCTTGTCCAGCAGGTGCCAGCCGCGCGGTCTCACCAGCAGCGCGGCGGTGTCGTCTCCCAGCCGGTACTCGCGGCCGTCCGGCGCCGTGTGCTCGATCGTCCCGTCGATCGCCTCGCTCAGGTTGAGGTGTCCGCGGACCATGTTGTCCCAGGTGGGGGAGTTGGCGTCCTCGAAGTCGGCCATGAAGCACCTGGCGCCGGAGTTGAGCGCGTTGATCACCATCTTGCGCTCGGTCGGCCCGGTGATCTCCACCCGGCGGTCCTGGAGATCGTCGGGGACCGGCGAGACCTTCCAGTCGCCCTCGCGGACCTCCCGCGTCTCGGTCAGGAAGTCGAGCCGCTCGCCCGCCGCCAGCCGCTGACCCCGCTCGGCGCGGGCCCTGAGGATCTCGCGCCGGCGGGCGTCGAAGTTGCGGTGCAGCCGCGCCACCCACTCCAGCGACTGGGATGACACGATCGTGGTCAGGTCCTCGGGGACGCCGGCGGTCAGCTCGACGCCGGGGGCGCTGACCGTCACGCGGGCCCTGGCCCTAGACGACCATCCACGACAGCAGGGAGGTGGACTGGAGGTAGACGATCACGCACATGACCAGCAAGAGCAGCAGGCTCCAGCCTATGACCCTGCGGAAGATGTCGCCCTCCTGGCCGGCCATGCCGACCGCCGCGGCCCCGATGGCCAGGTTCTGTGGCGAGATCATCTTGCCCAGCACACCCCCCGAGCTGTTGGCGGCGGCCATGAGGGTGGGGGAGAGATGCGTTCCCTGGGCGGCCTTGACCTGGAGCGCGCCGAACAGCGCGTTGGAGGACGTGTCCGAGCCGGTGACCGCCACCCCGAGCCAGCCGATGATGGAGGACAGGAAGGCGAACAGCCCGCCGGCGCCGGCCAGCCACTGGCCGAGCGTGATCGTCTCCCCGGAGAAGTTCATCACGTAGGCGAGCGCCAGAACCGCCGCGACGGTGAGGATCGCCCACTTGAGCTGGTTGAGCGTGGCCGCGTACACGCGCAGCGCGCGGCCGAGCCCGACGCGGATCACCGGCATGGTCAGAAGTCCGGAGATCAGCAGCAGGGTCCCGGCCGCCGAGAGCCAGTTGAACTTGAACATCACGGCCTTGGGCTCCTGGCCCTTGGCGTTGAGGACCTCGAGGCCGGGCCAGTGGAAGGTGAGCGTGCGCCCCTCGAGGGCGTCCTTGATCGGCAGCCAGGTGATCTGGCCCAGGGCGAAGACGGCGATGATGATCAGGTACGGCGCGTACGCCGCCAGGATCAGGCCCCGCGAGTCCCCGCCGGGCCGGCCGACGTCGCGCTCCAGCGCACGGTCGGGCGCCCCCGCCCCGGCAATGGCCGGCCGAGCGCCGGTCGGCCCGGTCACGCGCTCCTCGGCCCGCAGGGGCTCCGAGGGCTTCCACACCCGCAGCAGCGCGACGATCGCCCCGGCGGAGACCAGCGAGGCGATGATGTCGGTCAGCTCGACCGAGACGTAGTTGGAGGCCGCGAACTGCGCGACGGCAAAGGCGATGCCGCCCAGCAGCGCCGCCGGCCACGTCTGCCGGATCCCGCGCCGGCCATCGACCATGAACACCAGGATGAGAGGGACGATCAGGGCGAGGAACGGAGTCTGACGTCCGACCATCGCGCCGAGATCGGTCTTGGGCAGCCCGCTGGTCTGGGCCAGGGTGATGATGGGCGTGGCGATGGCGCCGAACGCCACCGGCGCCGTGTTGGCCACCAGCGAGACGGCGGCGGCCCGGATCGGCCGGAAGCCCAGGGCGATCAGCATCACCGACGTGATGGCCACGGGAGTGCCGAAGCCGGCCAGGGCCTCCATCAGCGCCCCGAACGAGAACGCGATGATGACCGCCTGGATGCGCTGGTCGTCGCTCACCGCGCCGAAGGACCGTCGCAGCACGGCGAAGTGGCCGCTCTCGACGGTCATGTTGTAGATCCAGATCGCGTTGACGACGATCCACATGATCGGGAACAGGCCGAACACCGCGCCCTCGGCGGCCGAGTCGAACGCCTGGTCGGCCGGCATGCCGTAGACCGCCACCGCCACCACGATCGATACCGCCAGCGAGATCAACGCGGCCCATTGCGCCTTCATCCGAAGCCCGCCCAGCAACACGAAGAGCGTCACCAGGGGTACCGCGGCCACCAGCGCCGACCAGCCGAGGGACCCGGCGACTGGGTCGTACACCTGCTTGTACATCGCCACCTCCCGGGAGCGACTCTCGCCGTGCGTCTTAGTGATTCCCGTCACAACCGTCCCGGAAACCGCCTGCCCGGAGCGCGGCCGCCGTCCCTACACTGACCTCATGGCCTCCAGGCGCCAGATAAGGGTCGGCGGGGTCCCAATCGGCGGCGGGGCGCCGGTCGCGGTCCAGACCATGACCAAGACCGAGACCGCGAACCTGCCCGCGACCATGGACCAGATCCGCAGGGTGGCCGACGCCGGCGCCGACCTCGTCCGCGTGGCGGTGCCCCGAGACGATGACGTCGAGGCGCTGCGCACCATCGTGCGCGAGTCGCCGATCCCGGTCATCGCCGACATCCACTTCAACCACACGCTGGCGCTGAAGGCGATCGACGCCGGGGCGCACTGCGTGCGCCTGAACCCCGGCAACATCGGCGGGCCGGACAAGGTCGCGCGGGTGGTCGAGCGTGCCAAGGCGGCCGGCACACCGATGCGGATCGGGGTCAACTCGGGCTCGCTGCCCAAGCACCTGCACGAGCTCGAGCGCTCGGATCCGGTCGAGGCGCTGGTCACGGCGGCGGTCGAGTTCGTGGCGCTGATGGAGCGGCTCGACTTCCACGACTTCAAGGTCTCGATCAAGTCGACCAGCGTGCCCAACACGATCGCCTCCAACCGCCTGCTGGCGGAGCGGATCGACTATCCGCTGCACCTGGGGATCACCGAGGCCGGGACCAGGTGGTCGGGGTCGTTGAAGTCGGCGGTCGGCCTGGGGACCCTGCTGGCGGACGGCATCGGCGACACCATCCGCATCTCGCTCTCCACCTTCCACGCCGAGGAGGAGGTGAAGGTGGCCTGGGAGATCCTCAAGTCGCTGCGGCTGCGCGAGCGCGGCCCGGTCCTGATCGCCTGCCCCACCTGTGGCCGCCTGCAGTTCGACATGGACACCGTGGTGACGGAGATCGAGCGCCGGCTCGAGGCCTACGACGACCCGATCGAGGTCGCGGTGCTGGGCTGCGCGGTGAACGGGATCGGCGAGGCTTCGCACGCCGACTTCGGGATCACCGGCGCCCGCAACGAGGGGCTCGTCTTCTCGCGCGGCAAGCCCCTGCGCAAGGTGCCCCAAGAGCAGCTGGTGGACGTCCTGTTCGAGGAGATCGACCGCTACGCGGTGTCCAAGCGCGTGGAGGTCGATCAGGCCAGGGCCAGCGAGGGGGCCGACTGGCTGGCCCGGATCGAGGCCGAGCACGCCGGCGAGCTCACCCCCGAGCGCCTGGCCGCGATGGAGGCCGCCGCCGCCCAGGACGAGGGCGCCGACGCCGAGCTGCTCTCGGCGATCGAGCCGAGGCCGGCCCGGCTGGACGAGGACGCCTCGCCCGTGGCCGGCCGGCGCTTCTCCCGCGCCTGACCCCGCCTACCGACTGCCGACCGGGCGGGAGGCGCCGGCGGCGGTCGGCGCCCCCGTCCGCCGCCCGGCACCAGCGCTCACCCGGCTGACCAGCCCGGATGCTGCCGGGGGCGGCGCGGGCCCGAGCCATGTCGGGCACCGTCGCCGCCCCCTTGGGCAGGCGGTTGCGAAGGCCGCTCCTACAGGCGCTGCGGGTCGCTGACCTGGCCGCCGCCGACGAACCGGTAGCAACCCGGGCGGACCGCTCGGATCAGCGAGAAGTAACCGCGGAAGTTCGTGCCCACGGTCGCGATGTTGCTGTAGGCCGAGCAGTTCGGCGAGTACTGCACCGACACGGTGGTCGCCCCGCCGGGACGCACCTGCCCCCAGATCCTCGCCCGGGCCCGGCTGAGCGGGCGGTGGGTATCAACGTAGAACGGGTGGGGGAACGAGCCCCGTGCCGCCTTGGCCCCTCCAGTGTGGAACATGATCCCGGTCTGGAAGGTGACGTTCGACCCGTTCTGGAACAGGTCGGGGTCGTCGAAGTACAGGTACTGGTTCATCATCTTCACCCGCGGGGTCTTCCAGGCGATGTAGGCCGCCTGCTGCAGGTAGCTGGACTGCACGCTGGGCGGGAACCCGTACTTGGGGTCGGGCGGGCGCGTCTCGTAGCCGTACTCGGTCACATAGACCGGCCAGGCGCGGTCGATCCGCCCGAGCTGGTGCAGCGACGCGATCAGCG
>DATFPO010000051.1:0-4963 GCA_035264745.1 Solirubrobacteraceae bacterium
CGCGCACCAGCGCGACCACCCGCCGCAGATCCGCGGGCGCGGGCTCTGCCTCGGGGCTGATCCCGGTGATCGCGACCTGGCGCAGCCCATAGCGCCGGGCGAGGTATGCGAACGCCTGGTGGCTGGTGACGATCTCGCGACGGCGGCAGCGGGCCAGGCCGACCCGGTACTCGTGGTCGAGCCGGCGAAGGCGGGCGACCACCCGCCGGGCGCCGGCGCGGTCGTGGAGCACCGCGCCTACGCGCCCGACGATCAGGCCATAGCGCACCGGATCCAGCCACACGTGCGGGTCGCCGTTCGGGAGGGGCGAGAGCCCCGGGGTGTCGAGCAGCGTCACCACCTGCCCGCCCCGTGCCGCCGCCTCGAGCTGGGGCTGGAAGCCGTGCCCGAGGAGGAGCACCACGCGCGCCGAGCGGACCCGCTGCACATCGCCGGGGGAGACCTCGAGGTCGTGCGGCTCGGCTCCGGGCGGGGTCAGGTCGTCGACCCGGACCCGCGCGCCGGCGACCTGCCGGGCGGCGAAGGCCAGGGGGTAGAAGCCGGCGACGACGCGCTCGGCGCCGGGACGACCGCTCGTGCCCGGCGCCTGACAGCCGGCGGCGGCGAGGGCGGCGAGCGACACGAGAACGATTTTCATTCTCATCGAGCGGTTACCCTATGGACGTGAGAGGCGGTGCGCAACCCGACAGCGGCGCGCTCCTGACCGGTCAAGGCCTGCGGCCCACGCGCCAGCGCCGGGCGGTGCTCGACGCGCTCGCCGCCGAGCCCAACGACGCCACCGCGCAGGAGATCCACGCCCGGCTCCACGGCGGGGGCGCCCCGATCGGACTGGCCACCGTCTATCGCACGCTGGCGCTCCTGAGCCAGCACGGCGTCATCGACTCGCTCATGCATCGCCCGGGGGAGGTCTGCTACCGGCTCTGCGGCGAGGAGCACCACCACCACCTGGTGTGCAGCCGCTGCCATCGCGTGGTCGAGCTGCGCGAGTGCGCGCTCGGCCCCTGGCTGGCCGGGCTCGGCGCCGAGCACGGCTTCACGGTGAGCGGCCATACGGTCGAGGTGACCGGGACCTGCGCGGACTGCCGCGCGCTGCGCCCCGACGCCGGCGCCTGAGCCGCCGGCCCGCTAGTCCGACTCGGCCGTCGGCAGGCAGGTCTCGCAGAACGCCCGGCCGAAGCTGGAGAGCTCGATGCGGTGCCGTCGGCTCTTGGCCCGCGTGGCGCCGCTGGACGCCCTCTCCTTGGCCTCGTTGACCTCGGGCTGCGCCTCGAGCACCTCGTACAGCTCCTCGTCCTCGAACGGCTCGTCGCTCATCTGCACCAGCCCCAGGCGTAGGAGGTTGTCGAGATAGAGCTGGACGCGCTCGGGATGACGGCACCCCGCCCGGTCGCCCAGCAGCGACAGGCGCCGGGCGACGCCACGGCTGCCCATGCCCAGGGGGCCCCGCGCCTCGACGTCGAGCGCCGCCTGCCCCGGGCTGGCGGCCAGCACCCGCAGGATCCGCAGCTCATCGGGGGCCAGCTGCTCGAGGACCAGCCCGAAGGCCGGGTGGCGGTCGTCCTCGGGACCGAGGCTCGCCGATCGGACGAGCAGCTCCCGGGCGCGCTCGCGAAGGTCGGCGCGCTGGGGCTCGTCGTCGTCGGAGGTCTCCGGTGGCTCCGAGGTCATGCGCCCCAGCGTCTCCTCGATGTCGTTTACCCCGAGCGCGTCACGGGCGGCCGCCACCGCCTCCTCGCGCACCGCGACGGCCAGGTCTACCGGCGACTCGCGGTCGCGCACCGCGCAGGCGATGCGCTTCCAGGCGGCGGCGGTGGACGCGGTCGCCCAGCCGGCCGCCCGCAGCGAGGCGAACAGCCCCAGCCGCGCCAGGGCGGGCCCGAACTCGATCAGCTCGCGCGGCCCGAGCCCGGCATCGCCGTCGTTCTCGCCCCGGACCCCGGCGCGCCGGTGTGCGTCCGCCCGCCTGCTCTCCGGCTGTGCCACGGCCCTCCTCCTAGCGGGAACGTCGTCGGTCGGTCATCCTACGCCGGGCCTGCGGTGGCCGGCACGGACAGAGTGATCCTCAGCTTCATCTCGATACCCCTCTTTCACGACCACACCCTCAGCATGCTGTCTATACCCGTGCTGGGGGGAATCGTCGGCTACGTCATCAACCGGACCGGGGTGTGGATGCTGTACCAGCCGATCGAGTTCACCGGCGTGCACGTGCCCGGACTGGCCGCCATCGCCCGGCGCCTGCCGCGCAAGCTCCGCCAGATCCCGGGGATCATGCACGGCGGCATCGGCTGGCAGGGGATCATCCCGTCGCGCGCGGCGAAGATGGGAAGCATCGCCGTGGACAAGCAGATCGGGGAGGTCGGCAGCCCGGCGGAGTTCTACGAGCGCTTCGACCCCGACCAGATCGGCGAGCACATCCTGGCCAGCTCCGACCAGGAGATCCGCGAGCTCATCGAGCGCACGGTGGAGCGGGAGCACCCCGAGCTGTGGCGCGAGCTCACCCCCCGAGCCCGAGAGGCGCTCTACCAGAGGGTCAGGGAGCAGCTTCCCGGGATCGTGTCCGACATCACCGAGGAGATCGGCGAACACATCGACGAGCTGATGGACGTCAAGCACATGGTGATGAGCCGGCTGGTGGCCGACCGGGCACTGACCAACAAGCTGTTCCACGAGGTCGGCCGCAAGGAGTTCAAATTCATCATCCGGTTCGGGTTCGTGTTCGGCTTCCTGTGCGGGATCCCGACCATCTTCCTCATCGAGGCGTTCCCGGAGTGGTGGCTGCTCCCGCTGGTGGAGTCGGTCATCGGCTACGCCACGAACTGGATCGGGATCTGGATGATCTACGAGCCGGTCGAGCCGCGGAAGGTCGGCCCGTTCAAGCTCCAGGGCCTGTTCCCGCGCCGCCAGCACGACGCGGCGGAGGTCTACGGCGAGGTCATCTCCCAGGACATCGTCACCCTGGAGAACATCGGCCGCGAGCTCATGCACGGCCCGCGCTCGGATCGCACCCGGCAGCTGATCGTGACGGCGATGCGCCCCGCCATGGACCGCGCGGTTGGTTCGGCCGGCGTGCTGGTGCGGGCGGCCTACGGGTCGGCCGAGTACGAGGCGATGCAGGAGTCGGTCGCGACCGAGGCGGTCGAGCACACGCTGACCCCGCTGCAGGATCCGGAGTTCAGTCGCCGCGGAGCCGGCGCGGTGCGCGAGCTGTTCACCGAGCGCATGCGGGAGATGTCGCCCGGCGAATTCGTGGAGACCCTGCGCTCCGCCACCCGGGAGGACGAGTGGCTGCTGGTCGCCCACGGCGCCCTGTTCGGGACGATCGGCGGCCTGCTGCACTACGTGATCTTCGGCGTCTGACCACAGGCCCGCCCGCGGGCCTAGGGGCAGGCGCGCAGGCGGACAAGGGGGTTGGGACTGAGGTGGCCCACGGAGCGCTCGAGGACCGCGCGCGGCCAGCCGCGGGACGTGGCGACGAAGCAGCCCCGGGGGTCGATGGCCATCAGGTAATACGCCCGGCTCGGCCGCCCGGCCCGCGTCCGGTAGGAGACCCTGCACCACCAGCGCTGGTCGCGCGCCGGGCCGGGATCGGGCTCCAGCGCGTGGCAGCGCGAGCTCGCCCTGCCGATCGGCCGGGCGTCCCGGCCCGTGGTCATCCGATGCTGGGCCTCCCAGGCGCGCTCGAACGCCCGGGCCATCGGCTCGCGGACCCCCAGCGAGGTGCGGGCCGGATGCACCGAGCCGCCGGGCAGCGGCAGGATGACCGCGCTCAGGGCACCGGCCCAGGTGACCCGGGGACCGGTGATCGGACTGAGCTGGGGCACCAGCCGCACCAGGAGCATGAACAGCGTCATGGCGACGCTGGCCAGGCGCAGCGCGCGGCTGGCTCCGATCGCCGCCAGCGGGACCAGCCAGACGATGTACCAGGGCAGCAGGTAGGCCGAGGTGACCATCACCGCCAGCGTGGCCCAGCCGGCCGACTCCAGCCACCCGGCGCCCCTCCAGGTCGCGACCAACAGCGCCACGACCACCACCACCCCGATCACCGATGCCGCCAGGCGTGCCGGCGGAGGCGAGCCGACCCATCCGAACACCGCGCCCAGTTGCGCGGCGACGCTGGAGCCGGAGTTGCGGTTCTCCTGGTCGCTGAGGGCGTGGAGGAAGCCGAAGGCGTGGACGCCGAAGACCGCCAGCGCGATGGCCAGCAGCGCCGCCCCGCCGGCCAGGGCGGCGATCAGGGCGCGCCACCGGTGCCGGGCGCCGAGGATCAGGAAGGGCAGGACCACGGCGGCCGAGGACTTGAGGGCCACCGCGGTGGCGCCGACCAGCGCGCCCCCCCGGTCGCGCCCGCGGAGCACTAGCACCACCGCGGCCATGACCACCGCCATGGTGATGGTGTCGTTGTGGAAGCCACCGACCGCGTAGACCAGCACGGCCGGGTTGGCGCCGTAGAGCAGCACGCCGGAAGCGGGCGCGCGATCCAGGGCCCGGGCGCCGGCCCAGATCAGCCCCGCGCAGACCAGGCTGGACAGGGTTACCAGGATCTTGAGCGTCCACAGGCCGGCCGGGACTCCGAGTGGCGCCAGCGCATAGCTGGCGAGGGTGAACAGGGGGCCGTAGGGCGACACGCTCCGGTGCCAGCTCAGGAACCCGTACACCGGGTCCGACGGCACCGAGCCCGATCCGGTGGTGTAGGGGCTGAGGCCGTGCAGCGCCCCCATGCGCGCCCAGTCCAGGTAGCCGAATACGTCGGACGAGATCAGCGGTGGGCCCAGCAGGAAGACGGCGTGCAGCAGCGCGACGGCGCCGATGGTCCAGCCCAGGCGCAGCGCGGGAACGCCCGCCAGCGCCAGCAGATACCACGCCGCCATGACCAGGATCAGGGTGGCGAACTGACTGGGCCGCAGCTGGTAGCCCGCGCCGCTCAACGGCCCGCGCAGCCAGCCGGGGTAGCCGCCCAGGCGGG
>DATFPO010000052.1:0-12734 GCA_035264745.1 Solirubrobacteraceae bacterium
CGATGTCCGGCATCAGCCCGTCGAAAGGCTAGCGTCGGCCGGCTGCATGCCCGACCCGCGGGCCGTCAGGGGGAGTCGATCTCGCTGGCCACCGGCGGGGCATCGGTCGACGGGGCCGCGGCCGCCTCGCGCTCGCCGAGCTGCGCCAGGATGCGCGGGACGTCGGCCTCGCCGACCAGCACCTGGCGCGGCTTGGAGCCCTCGTAGCCGGAGATGACCCCCCGGCGCTCGAGCATGTCGATCAGGCGCCCGGCGCGGGTGTACCCGAGTCGCAGCCGACGCTGAAGCATCGAGGTCGAGGCGGTGCCCATCTGGGCCACGAGCGCGATGGCGTCCTCCAGGAGCGGGTCCTCGTCGGGGTGGAATTCCTCGTCGCCCCCGGGACCGCCGTCCTCCTCCACCACCTCGTCCAGCAGCTCCTCCTGGAACTCGGGCTCGCCCTGGCGCCGCCAGGCCTCGGTCAGCGCCGCGATCTGCGCCTCGTCGATGTAGGCGCCGAGGATGCGCTGCAGGCGCGAGGAGCCGATCGGCGAGAACAGCATGTCGCCCTGGCCCAGGAGCGACTCGGCGCCGTTCTGGTCGAGGATCACCCGCGAGTCGGTCTGTGACGACACCGCGAAGGCGATGCGGGAGGGGACATTGGCCTTGATCATGCCGGTGATCACGTCCACCCGCGGGCTCTGGGTGGCGAGCACCAGGTGGATGCCCACCGCCCGCGCCTTCTGGGCGAGACGGATCACCGCGTCCTCCACGTCGGCGGGGGCGACCATCATCAGGTCGGCCAGCTCGTCGATCACGCACACGACGTAGGGCAGCGGCGGCTCGCCGCGCTTGGCCCGCGCCCGGTTGAGCTCGCCCAGGTTGCGGGTGCGCGCGAGCGACATGATCCCGTAGCGCTGCTCCATCTCGCGCACCAGGTTGGCCAGCGCGTTGGCGGCCATCCGGGGATTGGTGATGACCGGCGTGAGCAGGTGCGGGATCGAGTCGTAGTGGCTGAGCTCGACCTGCTTGGGATCCACCAGGACCATCCGGACCTGGCTCGGCGTGGCGCGCAGGAGGATCGACGACAGCATCGCGTTGATGCACCCCGACTTCCCCGACCCGGTGGTCCCGGCCACCAGCAGATGGGCCAGGTTGACCAGGTCGGCGCCGATGGCCCGGCCCGCCACGTCCTTGCCCAGCCACACCGTGAGTGGCGACCAGTCGGCCGGCGGCGCCTGGAAGACGTCGCCCAGATGCACGATCCGCCGCCGCTGGTTGGGCACCTCGACCCCGACCGCCTGCTCGCCGGGGATGGGCGCCAGGATCCGGATCTCCGTGGCGGCGAGCGCGTAGGCGAGGTCGTCCTTGAGCTGCGCGACCTTGGCCACCTTGGTGCCGGGGGCGAGCCGAAGCTTGTAGCGGGTGATGTGCGGACCGGTCACCGTGCCCATCACCTTGGCGTGGACGCCGAAGTGCCCGAGCGCCTCGATCAGCTGCGCGGCCACCGCCTCCTGGTTGGACGTGTCCGGGCGGGCGGCGTCGCCCCGGGAGCGCTTGAGGAACGACGCGTCGGGCACCCGCCACTCGAAGTCCGGGTCCTCGATCACCGACGCCCGGTAGCGCCCCTGCGGCGTCAGGTCCGAGCCGGTCGCGGGCGTGAAGGGCGCCGCCACCGCCGTGCCGGCCTCGGACTCGTCGGGGTCGTCGCAGGCCCGGTCACCGGGCGGCCCGGCGTCGGTCGCATCGGAGTCCGGGTCACGGGCGAAGTCGAACGGCTCCTGGCGATCCAGCGACGGCGCCTCCACGTGGGTGGTGCGCACCACCACGGCGCCGCCGTCGGCGTCGGGCGGGGTCACCGCGTCGGGTCGTGCCCCCTCGCGGGTCGCGGCGAGGTGCCGGCTGAGGGCGCCGCCCAGCCCGGCGGTCGACGTGCGCAGCTGCCGTCCGGCGCCGGTCAGGCCGCCGCGGGCCGCGTCGACCACCCCCGCCAGCGTCGCTCCGGTGAGGAGCAGGACGCCGGCGGCGAACAGGAACAGCGCCAGGATGTGCGCGCCCAGCGGCTGAACCGCGCGATCGGCCACCGTGTACAGCGCCTCGCCGACGACGCCGCCGTGGGCCCGGACGAAGTCGCCGTCCCACACGTCGGACCGGGCGCCGGGCGGCCCCAGCCCGAGGGTCCCGGCCGCGAACGCCAGGGTCAGCGCGCAAACCAGGCACGCGGCACCCGCCCCGAAGGGCCGGCCCGAGCGCAGCAGCGGACGCGCGATGACCAGCACGCCGGCGATCCCCAGCGCCACCGGCGCGCCGTAGACGAGGGCCCCGACCAGGTAGCCGAAGCCCCGGGTCAGCGCGGCCCCCAGCTCTCCCCCGGACCAGTCCAGATACAGCACGCAGGCCAGGAACACGCCCAGCGCGACCAGCGCGAGCCCGATCAGGTCGAAGTCGCGCTGCTCCAGGATCGGCAGCCGAAGCCAGACGCCCGCGCCGAAGCGCCGGCGGCGCGGCTTGCCGCGCCGGCGCTTGCGGGCGGCGGTGGTGCGGGTGGGCATGTCGACGCACCCTTCGACGCCCGCCGGCGCGACCCTTCGCCAAGTCGACCGCGGCACCGACCCGATCCAAGCGGGCGCGCCGGCGGGTGGCAGGGCGTAGAGTCGGTCCATGCCCGGACCGCGCCGAATCGATCGATTCCGCCGAGTGGTGGCGCGCCTGGCATCGGTCGGCCTGGCGGCGATCGCGGCCGTCCTGGCGGGTCCCGCCCCGGCGCCCGCGCAGGCCCGCCTGAAGCCGGCCACGTGGAGCGCTCGGGCCCCCGCCGGAGGCGGCAGCCGGCCGATGCGCGATGTGCTCCTGCGCGGCGACTCCGCCGCCCTTCGCCCGGCGCGGGTGGCCGCCGGCTCGGACATCTACCGGACGCGCCGCAACGAGCCGCTGCGCGTGATCCTCTCGCCGGCGTTCATCCCCAACCGAGCCGTCGTGCAGAGCTTCGTCGACTTCATGGGCTCGCGCCTGCACGGCCGGGAGCTGAGCCGGCTGACCGTCTACCTGGCCCCCCTGAGCGAGATCGCCGCCCGCTGCGCCCCCGGGGCCGTGGCCTGCTACGCCCCCAACCTGCAGCTGCTGGTCGGCCCGGGCGAGAACACGCCCACGGGCGAGTTCACCAAGGAGTTCGCGGTCACGCACGAGTACGGCCACCACATCGCGCGCAACCGCAACAACTCGCCGTGGTCGGCGCTGCTGCGAGGCCCCAAGCGCTGGGGGACCTTCCATCACGTGTGCCAGCGGGTGGCCGCACACCAGCTCTTCCCCGGCGACGAGGGCGCCCAGTACGCTGCCAACCCGGGAGAAGCCTGGGCGCAGTCGTACGCGTTCTACCACTACCCCACCGGCCAGCCCTGGCAGTTCACGCCGCTGCTGGCGCCGGTGCCGGGCACTCGGCCCGCCATACGCGGCGACGTCCTGTCGCCGTGGCACGCCGACACCACCCTGACCCGGCGCGGAAGCTTCGCGGGCGCCGGTGCCCGGGTCACGACGCGCAGCTTCGCGACGCGGCTCGACGGGCGGGCCACCTTCGCGCTGTCCGGCCCGTCCGGGGCCAACCTCGACCTCGAGGTGATCGTCGACGGCCGGGTGGCCGCGAGCAGTCGGCGAGCCGGCAGCCGCGAGTTCATCGCCGGCGATCTCTGCGGCCTGCGGCGGATCGCCGTCCGGGTGACGAGGGTGCGCGGGGCGGGGCCGTTCAGGCTGGTGGCCCGGCTGCCCTGAGCCCGGCGGTCTAAAGTCCCCGTAAATCTGGCCTCGGGACCGTCCGGGGACGCGTACCATCGGGGAGATGTCCGACACACGTCCCCCCCGCGTCCTGGTGGTCGAGGACGACCGCCCGATCGCCGAGGTGCTGCAGCGCTCGCTGCGCATGGAGGGCTACGACGTCCGGACCTCCGGCGACGGGCGCGAGGCGCTGGACACGGCTCATGCCTTCCTTCCCGACCTGGTGGTGCTCGACCTGGGCCTCCCCGGGCTCGACGGCATCGAGGTGGCCCGCCGCCTGCGCGCCCACGACGACACGCCGATTCTGATGCTGACGGCGCGCGACGCGCTCGAGGCCCGGGTCGAGGGTCTGGACTCGGGCGCCGACGACTACCTGGTCAAGCCGTTCGAGCGCCGGGAGCTGCTCGCCCGGATGCGCGCGCTGCTGCGGCGGCGCCCGCCGCGCGGCGCGGCACCGCTGGTCACCGGCGACCTCATGCTCAATCCCGACACCCATGACGTCAGGCGCGGCGATCGGAGGGTCGACCTGACCCAGCGCGAGTTCGAGCTGCTCGAGTACATGATGCGCAACGAGCGGATCGTGGTCTCGCGTCAGCGCCTGCTGGATGAGGTATGGGGATACGACCCCTTCTCGCTGACCAACACCATCGAGGTGTTCATCTCCAACCTGCGAAAGAAGCTCGAGGCCAATGGCGAGCCCCGACTCCTTCATACGATCCGCGGCGCGGGCTACGTCCTCCGCGTATAGGCGCCTGCCGATCCGCTGGCGCCTGGCCGGTGGGTCCGCCGCCCTCACGCTGATCATCCTGCTCGGCTTCGCATCCATCGTCGGGGTTCTCACCACGCGCCAGATCCGCTCCGACTTCAACGAACGGGTCCGGGCCAGCGCCGAGGACCTGCGCGACCGCATCGTCGTGCGCCCCGGGCGCAACCCCCGCTGCATGGGCCCGGACCTGGACGCCTATGGCGGCGGCGAGAACGCCCAGATCCGGGTTCTCACGCTCGACGGAGAGCTGATCTGCCAGACCCGCGACGCGCCCGACCTAGGGTTCCCGCGCGTCTCCACCGAGGAGGTGAGCGGCTACCGGGTCGAGTCCAGGATCGTCCCGGTGCCCCCGTTCGGACGAACCGTGATGCAGTACGCGCGGCCGCTGTCGGAGGTGCGCCAGACCGCCGGAAAGGTCCGGGTGTTCCTGGTGCTCGGGGTGCTGGGCGGGGCGCTGCTGGCGCTGGCCGCCGGCCTCGCCATCGCCCGCCGGGCCATGCACCCGATCGCCGAGCTCACCGGCACCGCCAGCGAGATCGCGCGCACGCGCGACCCGAGCCTCCGCGTGCCCCACCCGGAGGCCGACGACGAGGTGGCCGAGCTGGCCCGCACGCTGGAGGGAATGCTCCAGGCGCTGGACACCGCCAGGGCGGAGACCGAGGCGACCCTCGCCCGGCAGCGCGACTTCGTCGCCGACGCCTCCCACGAGCTGCGCACGCCGCTCACCACCGTCCTGGCCAACCTCGAGCTGCTGGCCGAGGAGCTGCGCGGCGACGAGGCCAACACCGCCGAGGCTGCGCTGCGCTCGTCGCGGCGGATGAAGCGGCTGGTCGGAGACCTGCTGCTGCTGGCCCGGGCCGACTCCGGGCGCATGGATGCGCCCCAGCGCACGGACCTGGGCGAGGTGGTGCGCGAGGCGGCCGCCGAGCTCGAGCCGCTGGCCGCCGACCACGTGCTCTCGGTCAGCGCCCGTGAGGCGTGGGTGGAGGGCTCGCACGACGAGCTCCACCGGCTGGCGGCCAACCTGATCGAGAACGCGCTGCGCCACACGCCGGTCGGGACCGAGGTGCGTGTCTCGGTTCGGGCGCTCGAAGCCGAGGTGCGGATCGTGGTGGAGGACGATGGGCCGGGGATCCCGCCGGCGATGCGTCCGTACATCTTCGAGCGCTTCGTGCGCGGCGGCGGCGAGCGGGCAGGCTCGTCGGGACTGGGGCTGGCGATCGTCCGCGCCGTGACCGAGTCCCACGGGGGGGCGGTCACCCTGCAGGAGGGGCGCAGTGGAACCGGCGCGCGCTTCGTCGTGCGCCTGCCGGTCGCCGAGCCGATGCCGGCTCGGGCCGAGGCGCTGGCCCACACCTAGACGCCGGGGGGCCTCAGACCTCCACCACCACCGGCAGGACCATCGGGCGGCGGCGCAGGCGCTCGTAGACGAAGCCGGCCAGGTCGTCGTGCAGGATCTCCTGGAGCAGGTCGATCTCCCGGATCTCCTCCCCCGCAGCCCGCCTCAGCGACGCCTCCACCGTGGCGCGGATCTCGTCCACCAGCTCGCCGTCGGGCGCCTCCTGGGCCGGGACGCCGCGGAAGATGACCTCGGGCGGCGCCACCGAGCGGCCGTCCTGCTCGGACACCGTGGCGACCACGACGAAGATCCCGTCGGCGGAGAGCATGCGCCGGTCGCGCAGCGCGACGTCCGCGACGTCGCCGATGTCCACGCCGTCGACGTAGATCATCCCCGACTGCTCGCGGGCGGCGAACCTCGCGCCGGCGCCGTCGATCTCCAGGGGAAGCCCGTTCTCGCCACGGAAGATGTGCTCCGGGCGCATCCCCACCGACTCGCCCAGCTGGGAGTGCAACCGGATCCGCTTGTGGTCGCCGTGGATGGGAAGTACGTAGCGGGGCCGCAGCAGGTTGAGCATCAGCTTGAGCTCCTCGACGTATCCGTGGCCCGAGGCGTGGACGGGCGCGTCGGCGGTGGTCACCACGTCGCACCCGATGTGGTACAGCCGGTCGATGGTCTCGTTCACCGCCCGCTCGTTGCCGGGAATGGGGGTGGCCGAGAACACCACGGTGTCCCCGTCGCGCAGCTCGACCGCCGGGTGGTCGCGGTGGGCCATGCGCCGCAGCGCCGACAGCGGCTCGCCCTGGGAGCCGGTGGAGATGACCACCAGCTTGTGGTCGGGGAGGTCCTCGATCTCCCGGGGCGGGATGAGCAGGCCCTCCGGCACATCTATGTGCCCGAACTGGCGCCCGATGTTGACGTTCTTGCGCATCGAGCGCCCGACCAGCGACACCTTGCGCCCCAGCGAGGCGGCTGCGTCGACCACCTGCTGGACGCGGTGGATGTTGGAGGCGAAGCTGGTCACCACGATCCGCCCGAGACAGCGCGAGAACACCTCCTCCAGGCGTGGTCCCACCACCGACTCGGACGGGGAGAACCCCGGGCGGTCCGCGTTGGTCGAGTCCCCGCACAGCAGCAGCACGTCGCGGGCGCCGAGCTGGGCCAGCCGGGAGACGTCCGCGGGCTTGCCGTCGACCGGCGTCTGGTCGAACTTGTAGTCGCCGGTCACCACCACCGTGCCCAGCTCGCAGGTGAGGGCGACCGCCACGGAGTCGGGGATGGAGTGGGTCATGTGGACGAGCTCGAGCTCGAACGGCCCGAGCTGCACCGTGTGCCCGGCCTCCAGACGTTCCAGCGGCGTCGCGGTCAGCCGGTGCTCGTCGAGCTTGGACCGGGCCATGGCCATGGTCAGGGCGCCCCCGTAGACCGCCGGCACGCTGTGCTCGCCGAGCTCCCGGAGCACCCAGGGCAGCGCGCCGAGATGGTCCTCGTGACCGTGGGTCACCACGATCGCCTCGATGTCGTCCGCCCGCTCGCGCAGGTACGCGAAGTCGGGCAGCACCAGGTCGATGCCGACCATGTCGGCGGTGGGAAAGCGCAGGCCCACATCCACCACGACGATCCGGTCCTCGTACTCGACGACCGTCAGGTTCTTGCCGATCTCGCCGAGTCCGCCGAGGGGCAGGACGCGGAGACCCGCCGTCACGTTGCGGCGGCTTGCAGCAGGCCGTGGCGCTCGAGCATGGCGCGCACCGCCTCGAGCTCGGGCCCCTCGGCCTCGACCATCGGCAGGCGCAGGCCGCCGACCCCGTGGCCGAGCAGGTTGAGCGCCGCCTTGACCGGGATGGGATTGGAGGTCACGGTCAGCGCCTCGTAGGCGTCACGCAGCTGGTCGTCGATATCCCGGCGGCGCTCGGGCTCCTCGACCATGGCGCGCATCTGATCGCCGAAGACGTGGCTGGCCACCAGGATCCCACCCGCGGCGCCGATCTCCAGCGCGTCGCAGAGCATGTCGTCGTTGCCGGCGTAGAGGTCCAGGCCGTCGATCAGGGCGAGATTGGCGTGGTTGGCCTGCTTGACCGCGTCGATGCCGTCGATCTGGGCCAGCTCCGTCAGCAGGTCGTTGGGCATGTCCACGACGGTGCGGCTGGGGATGTTGTAGAGCACGACCGGGCGGTCGGTGGCCCGCGCCACCTCCGAGAAGTGGCGCACGAGCCCGCGGCGGTTGGGCTTGTTGTAGTAGGGCGTCACCGACAGGATGGCGTCGGCGCCCAGCTCCGTGGCGCGCTCGGTGAGGTGGACCGCGTGACGGGTGTCGTTGGAGCCGGCCCCGGCGATCACCGTGGCCCGGCCGCGCAGTTCCCCCACCGCCAGCTCGACCATCGCCAGGTGCTCGTCGTCGCTGAGGGTCGAGGCCTCTCCGGTCGTGCCGCAGATCACCAGACCGTCGGAACCGTGCTCGATCAGGTGGTTCATCAGCCGCACGGCGCTGTCGTGGTCGACGCGCAGCCGGTCGTCGAAGGGGGTGACCATCGCCGTGATCACCGAGCCCAGGAGTGCCATGGAGGCGATTATCGCAACCCGGTCGGAGTCGACGCGGCCGGCGCGCCCTTGAGGCTCAGCGGCCCGTGTCGTCGTCCGCCGTCGCGGGCGGCTGGTGGCCACCCTCGTCGACGTCCGCCGGCTCTGCCGACGACTCGGCGCCAGCGTCGCCGGCCTCGGGCGGCGAGCTCGGCTCGGCGGCGTCGGGCGGGGGCTCCATGGCCGACTCCGCCGACGCCGGGATCGGGGCGGTCACCTCGGTTGGCTGGTCGGAGGCCAGGTCGGCCGGCGCCTGGGACGCCACGGCCGCCTCGCCGCCCACCGGCTCGGCCGGAGCGGCAGGCGCCGCCGGAGGCGCGGGCTCGTGCGCCGGCGGAGGCCCGGCGGTGGACTCGGGCGGCGGGGTGACGGGGGCCGGCGCGGCCGCCTCGGGCTCCACGGCGGGCTCGGCGTACCCGCCGGCGGGCCCCGGTGCGGGGGGCGCGGGCTCCATGGGGCGGCCGGCGCTGTCGTACTGGACGACGGGGGCCTGCTCGCCGGCGCGGGCCGCGGCGGCACGCTGCCGCTGGGAGTCGTTGAAACGCTGCTGCGCCTCGTCCAGCTTCTGCTGCGCCTGATCGGCCATCCTCCAGGCCTTGTCGAAGAATCCCATCGCTTCTCCTCCGTGTTGGGCTGGATCTCAGTCAATCGCGTCGGCGCCTGGCTGGCAAGCCGCCCGCAGGTGAAGCGGCGGCCCGGCGCCCTCCGCGACCGAGCCGCGCCGAGGGTCGCGGGCTAGCGCTGCCGTCCGCCGCCCCAGGTCAGGACGTTGAGCGGGGCGAGGACGCCGGGACGCTCGCGGGCCGGGACCGGCTCGGCCTCGGCCCGGCGGCGCTCCTGGGCGAGCACGTGCCTGACCGTCACGCCGGTGTGGCGGGCGACGCGGTGCGGCAGGTCGACCTCGAGCCACTTGGACGCCGCGCCGGGCAGCGTGGAGACGATCGCCTCGTCGAAGCGCTTGGGATCCCAGATCTCGAACACCGCGTCGATGGGATCGGCGTGGCCCACGACGCCCTCGACCTCGAGGCCGGCCTCGCGCATGCGCTCGACCGCGGCCACCATAATCCGGTTGGCCTCCTCTCGTCCCTGGGGGCCCACCGTCCGGGCCGGGACCAAAAGGGTGAACGAGACCGAGTCGCTCTCGGCGCGAGCCCTGAGGGCCTCCAGCAGCTCCGGGGAGTCAGCCGTTCGGTTGGCGACCACCAGCACCTGGTACTTGAAGGCCACGGCGTCCAACTCTACTCCACAGCCTGGCCGTCACCGGCCGGTCGCCGGGGCCTCAGCCGTCGTAGAGCAGGTGCTCCAGCACGATCACCGGCGAGTCGGTCAGCGACCCGACCCGTCGCACCGCCAGCAGCACCCCGGGCATGAACGACTCCCGGGTGATCGAGTCGTGGCGGATGGTGAGCGTCTGGCCGACGTCGCCCAGGATGACCTCCTGGTGGGCGACGAGGCCGGGCAGGCGCACGGAGTGGATCGGTACGTCCCCCTCCATGAGGTCGGCAGTGCGGGCGGCGGTCCCCGAGGGGGCGTCGAGCTTCCCCTCGTGATGCAGCTCGACGATCTCCGCCCTGGCCATGTGGCGGGAGGCCTCGCGGGCGAAGCGCATCATCAGCACCGCACCGATGGCGAAGTTGGGAGCGACGAACAGGTTGGCGCGCCCCCCGGCCCCCAGCTCCTGCAAGCGTCCCGGATCCCAGCCGGTGGTCCCGACCACCATGTGGACGCCGGCGTCAAGGCAGGCCCGGACGTTGTTCAGCGCCGCATCCGGGGTGCTGAAGTCCACGACCACGTCGGCGGCGCCGAGCGCGTCCGAGAGCTCGAGCCCCAGCTGGGGGTCGGCCCGGCCGCTGAGCTCCATGTCCTCGGCGCCCTCGACCGCGGCGCACACCGTCTGCCCCATGCGGCCGGCCGCGCCGCTGACCACGACGCGGATCACGCCGCGGCCAGCGCGGGAGACACCGGCTCCAGGCCGTCGCGGAAGGCCTCCTCATGTGGCCCGATGCACGCGGCCGACATCCGATCCGCGGCGAAGAGCTCGGCCGCCAGCGCCTCGAGGTCCTCGAGGCTGACCGCCTCCACCCGCTCGATCAGCTCGTCGACGCTGAGCAGGGGCACCTCGGTGAGGACATGCGAGCCCAGCCGGTTCATGCGGGCGCCGGTCGACTCGAGCGAGAGGACCAGCCGCCCCTTGACGTTCTCCTTGGAGCGCTCCAGCTCATCCGGCGTGGCCGGGCAATCGCCCAGCCGGGCCAGCTCGTCGGACACCACCCGCAGCGCGGCGGACAGGCTGTCGGCCTCGGTCCCCAGGTAGATGCCCACCTGCCCGATGCCGGCGTACAGGTGAGAGAACGAGTACACGCTGTACGCCAGCCCTCGGCGCTCGCGGACCTCCTGGAAGAGCCGGGACGAGCTGGTCCCGCCCAGGACGTTGTCGAGGACCCGCAGCGCGAAGCGGCGGTCGTCATCGCGAGGGATGGCCGGGGCGCCCAGGCACACGTGGTACTGCTCGGTCTCCTTGGCCTCGAAGCGGACGCGCGGTGACAGCTCCACCGGCGCGTCCGCCGTCGCCGGCGGACCGCCGCCGCGATCCGGCAGCCGCTCGGCCGCCATCCCGACCACGGCGTCGTGGTCGAGTGAGCCGGCGGCCGCCACCACCACGTTGGCGGGAACGTACCGGGCGGCGTGGAAGCGCTCGATGACCTCCAGCGGCGTCGTCGCGATGACCTCGCTGCGGCCGATGATCGCGCGACCCAGCGGATGGGAGCCGAACACCGCCTCGCCCAGCACGTCGAACACCTTGTCCTGGGGGTCGTCCTCGTACATCGCGATCTCCTGGAGGATCACCCTGCGCTCGGTGTCCACGTCCTCGAACGCCGGGCGCCAGACCATGTCGCCCATCACCTCGAACGCGCGGGGCAGGTGGCGGTCGAGCACCCGCGAGTGCACCGACGTGGTCTCCTTGCCGGTGCCGGCATTGAGCTCGGCGCCCATGGAGTCGAAGATCTGATCGATCTCGACCGACGAGAAGCGCGCCGAGCCGCGGAACAGCAGGTGCTCGAGCAGGTGGGAGAGGCCTGCCTGCTCGTGGGCCTCGGCGCGCGAGCCGGTGGCGATCCAGAAGCCGAGCGCCACCGAGCGGACCTCCGGCATCGACTCGGTCACGACCCGCAGCCCCGAGTCGAGTTCGGTCAGCCGGTGCTCGGCCACCGGTTCGCCGGTCGGAGGGCCTCGGGCGCCCGGCCCGGTGAGCGGGCCATCGCGCTAACGGCGGTCCCGGTCTCGCGAACGCGGCCGCCCGTCGCGGCCGCCGCCGCGGCGCTCGCGCCCTCCGCGCTCCGGACGCGGGCCACGATCCCCGCTGGAGACGCTGGCCAGCTCGTCGGCCGACTTGCCGGCCACGGCGGGGTCGTCGGCCAACCGCAGGCCGATCCTCCCCCGCTCGCGGTCGACCTCGACCACCCGCACCGAGATCTCGTCGCCCCGGTTGAGCACGTCCTCGACCTCCTCGACCCGCTGGCCGGGGGAGATGTTGGAGATGTGCAGCAGCCCGTCGGTGCCCTTGGTGAGCTCCACGAAGGCGCCGAACGCCGTCGTCTTAACCACCGAGCCGGTGAACTGGTCGCCGACCTCCACCTCCTTGGTCATCGAGCGGATGCGCTCGGCCAGGGCATCGCCCTGCTCGCCGTTGGAGGCGTAGATCAGGACCTGGCCCTCGTCGTTGACGTCGATCTGGGCCTCGAACTCCTCGCTGAGGCCGCGGATCGTCTCCCCGCCCTTGCCGATCAACAGGCCGATCTTCTCGGGGTCGATCTGGATCGTGGAGATGCGCGGCGCGTGCGGGCTCAGCTGCGGCCGCGGCGCGTCGATGGCCTCGGCCATCCGGCCCAGGACGAACGTCCGAGCCTCCTGGGCCTGGGACAGCGCGTCGCGGAGGATGTCGAACGTGACGCCGGTGATCTTGATGTCCATCTGCAGCGCGGTGATCCCCCGCTCGGTGCCGGCCACCTTGAAGTCCATGTCCCCCAGGTGGTCCTCGACGCCGGCGATGTCGGTCAGGACGATGTAGTCGTCGCCCTCCTTGATCAGGCCCATGGCGATGCCCGCCACCGGGCGCTCGATCGGGACCCCGGCGTCCATCAAGGACAGCGACGAGCCGCAGACCGACGCCATCGAGGACGAGCCGTTGGACTCGAGGATGTCCGACACCACGCGGATCGTGTAGGGGAACTTCTCGGTGTCGGGCACCATCGGCACCAGCGCGCGCTCGGCCAGCGCCCCGTGGCCGATGTCACGCCGCTT
>DATFPO010000053.1:0-9924 GCA_035264745.1 Solirubrobacteraceae bacterium
CTGCACCGGGCCGCGCTGATCGCGGCCGGGCTGCTGCTGTTCGTGCTCACCTTGGTGGTGAACCTGGTCGCCCGCTACTTCGTGGTCCGCAGCGCGCGGGGCAAGCGCCCGGCCCCGGGGACTCCGGCCGCCGTGGGATGACGTCGCTCCCGGACATCGGCGCCCGCCGGCGGCGCACCGACCGGGTCGCCCGGACCATGCTGGCGCTGGCCACCGGGCTGGCGCTGGTGCCGCTGGTGCTCATCCTCTTCTACCTGGTCAAGCAGGGGCTAGGCGCCTGGAGCCTGAGCTTCTTCACCACCGACCCCAACGGGAGGTTCCTCGGCGATCCGGGCGGGGTCCGCAGCGCGATCCTGGGCACGATCGAGATCGTCGCGCTGGCGAGCGCCATCGCGATCCCCGCGGGGATCGGCGTGGCGCTCTACCTGGTCGAGTACGGGCGCGACGGCCGCTTCGCCACGACGGTCCGCTACTTCGTGGACGTGATGACCGGTGTGCCCTCGATCGCCTTCGGCCTGTTCATCTACATCACGCTGGTGCTGGCGACCGGCTTCGGCGGGTTCGCGGGATGGAAGGGATCGCTCGCCCTGGCGCTCCTGATGCTGCCGATCGTCACCCGCTCGGCCGAGGTCGCGCTCACCCTGGTCCCGGACTCGCTGCGGGAGGCGGCGCTGGCGCTCGGGGCGCCGCGGTGGCGCATGGTGGCGCGCGTCGTGCTCCCCACCGCGCTCCCCGGCCTGCTCACCGGGACGCTGCTGGCGGTCGCCCGGGCGGCCGGTGAGACGGCGCCGCTGCTGTTCACGGCGACCATCGTCAAGGAGACCACCGCCAACCTCGCGGCGCCGATGAACTCGCTCCCCGCTCAGATCTTCTCCGACGTCGGCCAGGCCCAGGACCAGCTGGTCGGGCGAGCCTGGGGCGCCGCCCTGACCCTGGTCCTGATGATCCTGGTACTGACCACCGTCGCTCGACTCATCTCCCGAAGGAGTCGCCTGGCATGAGCTTCCAGCCCACCGAGACCGACATGACCGAGCCTCCACACACCGCCCGGCCTGCGACCGCTCCACCGGCGCTGGCAGTGGCCTCCGGGACGGGAAAGCGCACGGCACAGACCCAGGCCCGGTCGGTGAGTCTGCGCAACCTCCACGCCTATTACGGGGACCAGCACGCGGTCAACGGGGTCTGGCTCGAGTTCCCGGCCAACCAGGTGACGGCGATCATCGGCCCTTCCGGTTGCGGCAAGTCGACGATGGTCCGCTGCATCAACCGGATGCACGAGGAGATCCCGGGAGCACGCGCAGCGGGGACCGTGCTGCTGGACGACCTGGACGTGTACGGCGAGGACACCGACGTCGTGGCGGTCCGCCGCGCTGTGGGAATGGTCTTCCAGAAGCCAAACCCCTTCCCGACGATGTCGGTGTTCGACAACGTGGCGGCCGGCCTGCGGCTCATCGGGACCCGGGGCTCGGAGCTGCGCGACCGCGTGGAGCACACGCTGAAGGCGGCAGGGCTGTGGGACGAAGTTCACGATCGCCTCCACCAGCCCGGGATCGGGCTCTCGGGCGGACAGCAGCAGCGCCTGTGCATCGCCCGGACCCTGGCGGTGGAGCCCGAGGTCATCCTCATGGACGAGCCCTGCTCGGCGCTCGATCCGGTGGCCACGCTGAAGATCGAGGAGCTGGTGGCCGAGCTCAGCCGCCGCTACACCATCGCGGTGGTGACCCACAACATGCAGCAGGCGGCGCGCATGGCGGAGTCCACCGCGTTCATGCTCAACGGCGAGCTTGTCGAGCACGGGCCGACCGAGCGGATGTTCACCAATCCGGAGGACTCGCGGACCGAGGAGTACGTCACCGGGAAGTTCGGCTGATGCCCGAGGCTCGCGCCCAGTTTCGAGCCCGCCTCCAGAACCTCGAGGAGATGGCCCTCGGGGCCATGGACATGGTCACGTCGGCGCTGGACCGCGCCCTGCAGGCGCTCGAGCACCAGGACGTCGAGCTGGCCAGCCTGGTGATTGCTGACGACGACCGCATCGATGGGCGCTATCTGGAGGTCCATCAGGGCATCCTCTCCCTGCTTGCCACCCAGGCGCCGGTGGCCACCGACCTGCGCACCGTGGCGGCGCTCATGCACGTGATCAAGCACGTCGAGCGCATGGGGGCCAGTGCGTGAACATCGCCAAGCTGATCCCGCTGTCCGGTCACCATCCGCCGGTGGACGAGAAGATCATCGAGCGGATCGAGACGATGGGTCGGCTCGCGCGCTCGCAGGTGTCCCAGGCCAAGCAGGCGTTCGCGCTGCGCGACTCCGCGCTGGCCGAGGATCTCGCCCGCCAGGACCGGCAGGTCAACCGCCTCAATCGCGAGATCTTCGCCGCGGCGCTGGAGCTGGGCGGCGACCCCGACGCGCGGGAGTGGGCGGCGTACATGATGCTGGTGGCCCGCTGCCTGGAGCGGATTGGCGACAACGCCGTCGACATCGGCGAGCAGACCGCCTTCGTGGTCACCGGACTGTTTCGTGAGTTCTCCGATGCGTCGCACGCGGCGCCGCGCTGAGCCGCGCGCTCTGCGCACGAGCGGGCTTCTTCGCTGTGAAAAGGCTGTGATCAGCCTTCTGCCCGGGCATGGCGTGTCGTAGGCCACCCCTACAATGATCGGCACGATGTCCCTTGCGACGCACGGCGGGGCGAGCGCAGGACACGGCACCTCGGGTTCCGAGCCGGGCTCGCCGGTCCGCCTCGCGATCATCGACTCGGACAGCGGGTTCATCCATGTGGTCACCCGGCGGCTCCAGAGCCGCGGCTGGCACTACCGGGTCCAGGCCAGCCCGGTGCCGCCCGACGCGCTGGTGTCCATGCGCCTAAACGCCGTGGTGGTCGACCTTGCGGTCCTGGGACCGGACGGCTGGTCGTACCTCGAGCGGCTGTGCTCGTCCCTGCCCGGCCTCGGGGTGGTGGTCTGCACCGGCCAGTCCACGGTGGCCCAGCGGGTCCGCGGGCTGCGCCTGGGCGCCGACGACTGGATCACCAAGCCCTGCCATGCCGAGGAGCTGATCGCCCGCGTCGAGGCGGTGACGCGCCGTCGCCGGCGCGGCGAGGTGCGCATCGAGGCCGGCCCGACGGTGGCGGGCGAGCTGGAGATCCGGGCCGACCAGTTCCAGGCCTTCGTGGCCGGCAGCTCGCTCGACCTCACCCGGCGCGAGTTCGAGCTTCTCCAGCTGCTGGCCACCACGGAGGGCCAGGTGCTCGAGCGCGAGCGCATCTACGAGAGGGTCTGGGGCTACGCCATGGCCCACGGCGACCGCTCGGTCGACGTCTTCGTGCGCAAGCTGCGCCAGAAGCTCGAGCGGCGCAGCCCGGGCTGGCGCTACATCCACACCCATTTCGGGATCGGCTACCGCTTCGCCGCCCAGGCGGATGAACCCGCGGTGCCCGGCGCGGAGCCTGAGGCCCAGGAGGAGGGCGGCACGCGAGCGGTCGAATCCGCCCCCGAGCTGGCCGCACGCTAACCGGGCCCCGGCGCGAGCCCCGCGTTGTCGAAGGCAGCGGCCCCTCCCGTGCCCTACGCCTGCATCGACATCGGGTCCAACACCACCCGGCTGCTGGTCGCGGAGCCGGTCAACGGGCGGCTGCGCGAGCTGCTGGCCCAACGGGCGTTCACCCGCCTGGGCAAGGGCATGAAGCCGGGGGGCGCGATCGGCGAGGACAAGCTGGCCGAGGTGGCGGGGGTGGTCGCCACCCAGGTCCGCCTGGCCCGCGAGCTGCACGCGCAGGAGCTGCGGGCGGTGGCCACCGCCGCGATCCGCACCGCCAGCGACGGCCAGCGGCTGGTCGAGGTCGTACGGGCGCGCACCGGCGTGGAGGTGACCATCCTCACCGAGCAGCAGGAGGCACGGCTCGCCTTTCTGGGCGCGACCCGCGCCCTCGGGCACGCCTACGACGGGGACGTGGCGGTGGCCGACGTGGGAGGAAGCTCCTCCGAGCTGGCGCTCGGGACGATGGACCGAGGCGTGCGCTGGTTCGAGTCGTTCCCGGTCGGATCGGGCTTCCTGGCCGACGCCTACCTGCGCTCCGACCCTCCCTCGGCGGCGGAGCTGCAGGCGACGCGCCAGCACGTCGAGGGGGTCTTCGAGGGCCTGAAGCTGGACCCGCCGCAGCTGGCGGTCGCGGTGGGCGGAAGCGCGTCGTCGCTGCGGCGCCTGGTGGGGGCCCGGCTCGAACACGAGGCGCTGGAGCGGGGGCTCGGAGTGCTCGGGGCGGCTGCCGTCGACGAGGTGGCGCGCCGGTTCGAGCTAGATCCCGAGCGGGTGCGGCTGCTGCCCGCCGGGATCATGATCCTGGAGGCGATCTCCGACCGGCTCGGGGTGCCGCTCCAGATCGGCAACGGCGGCCTGCGGGAGGGCGTGATACTCGACCTGCTCAACCGCTTCCGGTAGACCCGCACAGCTTCGCGCCCTGCCCGGTGGACAGGTCCCGCTCGGCGGTCGCCAACGCCGGCGGGCCTTCGACGGTCCCGCTGGGCTGACCGGCGGCCCCCGCGCCCCCTCGGGGGCGGCGCACCGGTGCCGGCGGTCAGAATGGCGCCGGTGCGATCCCTCCCGGGCCCGTGATCCTGTTCGCCGCCGGGTGGTCGGGGTCGGCTCCGGTGGACGCCGGGGCCGGCGTCGACGCGCTGCGCGGCCTGGTCGCACGGCTCCCGTTCTTCGACGTGCAGCAGATCCAGGATTGGCGGGCACCGTCGGGTGGCGCGGCCCTGGCCTGGGTGGCGCACCCGCCGTCGGCCACCGGGGGAACGCGGTACGTGCAGACCGGGCCCGACCGGTTCTCGGCGTACGCCGGACGACCGATTCGGTGGGACGACGACGACGTCGCCGACGGGCGCAGGCCGCTCGACCCCCGGCAATTCGCCTCGGGGCCGCCCGGCGCCATGCGGGGGCTGGACGGGCGCTGCGTCGTGCTGCGCTACGACGACTCCCAGCGGGCGCTCGACCTCTGGAGCGATCCGCTCGGCGCCTATCCGGTGTTCGTGGCGCAGGTCGGCGAGGTCACCTGGCTGGGGAACAACGCCGAGCTCCTGCGCGCCATCCATGGGGCCCGCTCCGCCGACCCGGCGGCCCTGGCGGGGCTGCTGGGAGGCGGCTGGCCCCTGGATGGCCACCCGGTCTGGGCCGCGGTACGCCGGCTGGAGCGCGGTTCGGTCCTGCGCCTGACGCCACATCGCCGGTCGCGCGACCAACAGCTGCCCGTGTCGGAGATCGCGGCGATGCTGGGCGCGGGGCTGGACCGCAAGCTGGCCGCCCGCCGGCTGGTCGCGGGCACCCGCGCGCTGGCCGACTGGCCCGGCCGGCCGGCGGTGGTGCCGGTCACCGGAGGCCGCGACTCGCGCCTGGTCCTGGCCGCGGCGCTGGCGGCGGGGATCGAGTTCGCCGCGGCCACCGGCGGTGCCCACGGCGACCCCGACGTCGAGACCGCCCGGAGGCTGTGCGAGGCGGCCGGGATCGACCATGCCCTGCTGCCCGCCGACCCCCACGGGGACGTCTTCGCCCAGCCAAGCGAGGCGGCGAGGGTCCTGGCGCTGACCGCCGCCGGGACCGCCTCGCTGGCCGACGCCATCGGGTTCCCGATGGGACCGCACGCGGAGCCGCTGCAGATCTGGCTGAGCGGGCAGGGGGGCGAGGTGGCGCGGGGCTACTACGGGATGGGGGAGGGCGCCGCCGGCGATCTGGTGGCGCTGCTGTACCGCCGGTTCGTCGGCAGGCGGCCGGGCCGGATGGAGCCGCTGTCCGAGTCGGGCCGGCGGCTGGTGGAGGACCAGCTGGCGGCCTGGGTGGGCGAGCAGCTGTCGGCGGGGGTCCAGCCGGTGGACGTGCCGGACGTCTTCTACCTGCTCAAGCGCATGGGGACCTGGGCCGGCCCGACCCACGGCGCCGTGGAATTCGCCCGCGACACCGCATCGCCGCTGTGGTCCACGCGGATGCTGCCGTCCGAGCTCGGGCTGGCCGCCGGCGAGCGGGCCCGGGAGCACTTCCATCTGCGCGTCCTGCGCGAGCTGGCGCCCGACCTGGTCGCCGTGCCCTTCGCGGACGGCTTCTCCTGGACGCGCAGGCGGTCGCGCACCGCTCGCGCCCGCTCGCTGGCGGTGAAGGCGCTGCTCGAGCTGCGGCGGCGGGCGCGGCCCGCGGTCGGGGTCCGCGGGCGCGCCGAGGACCCGTTCGCGCGCGTCCAGCTGCTGGTGCGCGAGGCCGCGTCGGCCCGCAGCGGTCATCCCGCCTGGGAGGTGCTGGACCGCGCCCGGGTCGAGTCACTGCTCACCCGCGCCCCCGGCGCGCTCGACACCATGAGCCGCTACTACGTGTGGCGGCTGGCGACGGTGTTCCTGCCCGACGAGCTCGGCTAGGCCGCGTCGACCTCCGCCACCCCGGCGCGGAAGCCCGCCAGCTCGTCGGGGTCGATCGAATACGTGTGCTCGGCGGCGGGGAAGCGCCCGGCGCGAACGTCGTCCGCGAACGCCCGCACGGCGCCCACCATCTCCGCCCGCAGGCCCGCGTAGCGCTTGACGAACCGAGGCGCCATCCCGTCCCCGATCCCGAGCAGGTCGTGGAACACCAGCACCTGCCCGTCAACCGCGCCGCCCGCCCCGATTCCGATCACCGGAACCGCGAGCCGGGGCATCAGCTCGGTGGCCACGGCGGCTGGGATCGCCTCGAACACCAGCGAGAAGCAGCCGGCGTCCTGGAGGGCGAGCGCGTCCTGGGCCAGGCGCAGGGCCCGATCCGCCGTGCGGCCCTGGGCCCGGTAGCCACCCAGCGCTGTGGCGGTCTGCGGGGTGAGCCCGACGTGCCCCATGACCGGAATTCCGGCCTCGACGATCGCCTGCGCGCGGGCCACCGAGCTTCCGCCGCGTTCGAGCTTGACGGCGTCGCAGCCGGCCTGCTTGACGAACCGCTGGGCGGTGGCCACCGCCTGCTCGTCCGTGGCCTCGTAGGACCCGAAGGGCAGGTCGCCGACCAGCAGTGGCGTGCGCAGGCCGCGCCGGACGGCGGCGCACAGCATGAGCATCTCGTCCACCGACACCGGGACGGTGGAGTCGTAGCCCAGCACCACCTGGGCGGCCGAGTCGCCGACCAGGACCAGGTCGACGCCGGCCTCCTCGGCCACCTGGGCGCCCGGGAAGTCGTAGGCGGTGACCATGACGATGGGCTCGCCGAGGCGCTTCTTCTCGGCCAGGCGAGGGAGCGTCATCGGCAGGCGCTCGATGCTCGAGGCGCCGGTCACTGCGGGTGGGGTGGACATGTGTGCCTCCTTCCGGTTGACGCCCCGCCTAGGAGGCCAGGGTCGCCACCTCGTGGTCTACGGTCACGATCCGGTTGTCGCGGGACACGTGGACGACCCGCGGACGGTGATTGGCCAGCTCGACCTCGTCGTAGCTGCCGTAGGTGAGCAGGATCACGGTGTCGCCGCGGGCCGCCATTCGCGCCGCCGCGCCGTTGAGCTTCACCTCGCGGGAGCCGCGCTCGCCCGCGATCGCGTACGTGGTCAGCCGGGCCCCGTTGTCTATGTCGAGCACTTGGACCTGCTCGTGCTCGGCGATGTCGGCGGCCTCGAGCAGATCGAGGTCGACGGTCACCGATCCGACGTAGTGCAGGTCGCAATCGGTCACCGTCGCCCGGTGGATCTTCGACTTCAGCATCACGCGTTGCATCAGCTGGTGTATCTCCCGTTGTCGGGCGCGCGCCCCGGGCGCACGGTCGTGTTGTCGATCAGCCGCGCCGCACCGACGCGGGCGGCCACGGCCAGCAGGGTCTCGCCGTCGATCGTCGCCACCGGCGACAGCGTGTCGGGCGAGACGAGCTCCAGATACTCAGGCTCGACGCCGTACGGCTCCATGGCGTCGCGGGCGGCCCTGGCCACCGCGTGGGCGTCGCGCTCGCCCTCGGCCACCGACCGCTCGGCCGCCACCAGCGCTCGGTGCAGCGCCACCGCGCGCCGGCGCTCCGGGGGGCGCAGGTAGGCGTTGCGGCTGGACAGGGCCAGACCGTCCGGCTCGCGCACGGTGGGGCACACCTCGATCCGGACCGGGAAGTCGAGGTCCCGCGCCATGCGCGCGACCACCAGCGCCTGCTGGGCGTCCTTGCGCCCGAAGAACGCCACGTCGGGTCCGACCAGGTTGAACAGCTTGGCCACCACCGTGGTCACACCACGGAAGTGCTCGGGCCCGCGCTGCGCGCCCTCCAGAACCTCGGTGAGGCCTCCGACCTCGACCGCGGTGGAGAACCCGTCGGGATAGATCTCGCCGACGGCGGGGGCGAACAGCAGGTCGGCGCCGGCCGCGGCGGCCAGCTCGGCGTCATGCCGCTCGTCGCGCGGGTAGGCGTCGAGGTCCTCGCCGGGCGCGAACTGCGTCGGGTTGACGAACAGCGACACCACGACCACGTCGCAGCTCTCGCGCGCGCGCCGGATGAGGGACAGATGGCCCTCGTGCAGGGCCCCCATGGTGGGAACCAGACCGATCGAGCGTTCCGCCTTCCTCTCGGCGGACATCGCCGACCGCAGCTCCGCGACGGCGCGCACGGTCCTCACGCCGGCGCCGCCTCCGCGGTCAGCGCCCGGGTGGCGTCGGCCAGCGCGTCGAACAGCTCCACCAGCTCCGGGGCCCGCTCGGCCACGGCCGCTCGCTGGCGGGCCACCGTCTGCTCGTCGCCGCGGGCCAGCGGCCCAGTCAGCGCGCGGGCCGCGCCCAGTCCCGCCCAGTTGTCCACGGTGGCGCGGACCAGGGCGACGAGATGCGTGCGCTCGAGGCCAGCGGTCGCCGCCAGCCGCTCGGCCGCCGCCTCCAGCGTCACCAGGTAGTTGGAGGCGATCGAGGCGGCGGCGTGGTACGCGGCGCGGTCCTCGTCGGCGACGTGCACCGGTCGCATGCCGAGGTCGCCCGCCAGGGTCTTCGCCAGCTGGAGCATCGCGGCGCTGGAGCCGGCGACCGCGCAGCCCGCGCCGCGGAACCGGGCGCCCTGGGCGGTGACGGTCATCAGCGGGTGCATCGAGAAGCCCTCGCGGCCCGCCAGGACATCGAGGCCGAGCGCGCCCGAGCAGTGGGCCACGGCCGGCCCGGGCACCACCGCCGCGGCCGCGACGGCGATCTCGGCGTCGGGCACGCACAGGAAGGCGACCTGGCACCCCGCGGCCCCG
Organism: Solirubrobacteraceae bacterium; assembly: GCA_035264745.1. Taxonomy (GTDB): domain Bacteria; phylum Actinomycetota; class Thermoleophilia; order Solirubrobacterales; family Solirubrobacteraceae; genus DATAEY01. Next base: position 9,185 of record DATFPO010000053.1, read on the forward strand.
GCGCCCCGGCCCAGCGGGCCGTCGACATCGTGGCCGCTGTCGCCGAGCGCAGCGGCCAGCGCGGTGCCGAGTCGACCGCGTCCGACCACGGCGCAGCGCAGCGGGCGGGGGGTGGTTCGTGAGGGTTCTCGGTCCAGTTCTCCCATCGGAGATACCGGCGCGTGAAGATGGTGCGCTTTGGCTGGCTCCCTTCGTCCGCGCTCTTTGGGAGTAGCGGCGACGGAGCGTCCTGGACTATACCCCCCGGCCGTCGGCAGGCGTGGCTACCATCGCAGCATGCCCACGCCCCAGGAGCGCCGGGAGGCGCTGAAGCGGCTCTACCTGGACGAGGCTCGGGACTGCCTACGCTGCCCGCTGTCCGAGACCCGCACCCAGGTCGTGTTCGGCGCGGGCGACGCGGACGCCGATCTGATGTTCGTGGGCGAGGCTCCCGGGCGCAGCGAGGACGAGGCCGGCCTGCCCTTCGTGGGCCAGGCCGGGAAGCTTCTGGACCGGCTGCTGGCGGACATCGGCCTCGAGCGCCGGCAGGTGTTCATCGCCAATGTGCTCAAGTGCCGGCCGCCCAACAACCGCGATCCCATGCCGGGCGAGATCGAGGCCTGCCAGGACTATCTGCGGCGCCAGGTGGACCTGATCGAGCCGCGCGTGATCTGCACGCTCGGAAACTTCTCCACCAAGCTGCTGCGGGCCGACACCACCGGGATCACCCGGCTGCACGGCCGGCCCGAGGTGCGGACCGT
>DATFPO010000054.1:0-3039 GCA_035264745.1 Solirubrobacteraceae bacterium
CATCCCATCGAGCGCCAGAGCTACCGCATCCTGCGCTCGCTGATCGACCTCTCGCACCTGCCCCCCCTGTCGCGGACGGTCACCGAGCGGGCCATCCATGCCAGCGCCGACCTGGACTACGCCGAGACGCTGGTCCTAGACGAGGGCGCGCTGCGACGCGGCCACGAGGCCCTGCGCGGCGGGGCGAGGGTGGTGGCCGACGTGGCGATGGTCGCCTCGGGAGTCGCCTCGGCCACCGTCCTGTGCCTGGTGGGCGACCCCAGGACCCGGGCCCGCGCGCGCGTCGAGCGGCTGACTCGTTCGGCCGCCGGGTTCCGGCTCGCCGCCGCGGAGGTCGGACCCGGGGCGGTCTGGGTGGTGGGCAATGCGCCGACCGCTCTGGCCGAGCTGCTGCGGCTCGCCCCCGACCCGGCGCTCGTGATCGGGCTGCCGGTCGGGTTCGTCGGGGCCGCCGAGTCCAAGGCGGCCCTGGCCGCCAGCGGGCTGCCCTGCCTGACCAACCGCGGCGCCAAGGGCGGGTCGGCGGTCGCCGCCGCCGCCCTCAACGCCCTGCTCTACCACGAAAGCGAGGAGATCGATGACCACTAGCCCGAGCCTGCTGATCGTGGGGCACGGCACCCGCGCCGCCGAGGGGGCGGCGGAGTTCCACGCCCTGGCCGACCGCGTGGCGGCGCTGGCCCCGGAGCTGCGCGTGGCGGCCGGGTTCATCGAGCTCTCCGCCCCGCCGGTCTCCGAGGCGGTGTCGGAGCTGGTCGCCGACGGCGCCACCGACGTGGTCGCGGTCCCCCTCATGCTGCTGGCCGCGGGCCACGCCAAGAACGACATCCCCGCCACGCTCGTGCGCGAGCGCCTCGCCCACCCGGGCATCTACTTCCGCTACGGCCGCGAGCTGGGCGTGCGCCCGGAGCTGCTCGACCTGGTCGACCGCCGGATCGCCGACGTGGTCGAGCCGGAGGAGCTCGAGCGGACCGCGGTCCTGCTGGTCGGGAGGGGATCGTCGGATCCCGACGCCAACTCAGAGCTGTTCAAGGTCGCGCGCCTGCATTTTGAGGGACGCCCGCACCCCCTCGTCGAGCCCGCGTTCGTCAGCCTGGCGCCGCCGTCGGTGCCCGAGGGCCTGGAGCGATGCCGGCGGCTGGGGGCCGAGCGCGTCGTGGTGGTTCCGTACTTCCTGTTCACCGGCGTGCTGGAGCGGCGCATCCGCGACCAGGCGGCGCAGTACGCCGAGTGCACCGGCCTGGAGGTGCGGGTCAGCGGCTACTTCGGACCCGACCCGGCGATCGCCGCGCTGGTGCTCGAGCGCTACCGCGAGGCCGTCGAGGGCGACATCCGCATGAACTGCGACATGTGCATCCACAGGGTCGCGCTCCCGGGGTTCGAGGATCGGGTGGGGGCCGTCGCCACCCCCCACTACCACCCAGACGAGAACGGCCACCATCACGATCACGCCCACGCGCACTGATGCCGCTGGTCCTGGTCATCGGGGGAACCCGCTCCGGCAAGAGCGAGCTGGCCGAGCGGCTGGCGGGCGAGGCGGGGCAGCGGGTCACCTACGTCGCTACCGGCGGCGCCGCAGACCCGGAGATGGCCGAGCGGATCGCGGTCCACCGGGCGCGGCGGCCCCCGGGCTGGCGGACGGTTGAGACCTCCGACCCGCTGGCGGCCCTGGCCGACCCCGACGGGGATCCGGTGGTGGTCGACTCCCTGGGCGGCTGGCTGACCTCGCTGATGGGCCGATTCGGGCTGCTGACCGACGAGCCGGTGGCCGCCCTGGACGAAGGCGGGCACCGGGCGCGGTCCGCGCTGCTGGCCGGAGTGGGCCGGCTCGCCGCCGCGGCGGCGGCGCGCCCCGGCCTCACCGTCGTGGTGGCCGAGGAGTCCGGCCTGGGCCCGGTGGCGGTGGGCGCCGGCACCCGCCGCTACCTGGATCTGGCCGGAGAGGCGACGCAGGTGCTGTCAGCCAGGGCGTCCGAGGTGATGCTCGTGGTGGCGGGTCGGGCGATCGAGCTGGCGCCGGCGGCAAGCCGGGCGCCGCGGTCGCAGCTGCGCCTGCACGGCGACGCGATGGTGCCCCCGGGCGCCGACGACTTCGCGGTCAACGTCCGACGAGAGCCCCGCCCGCGATGGCTGGAGGAGACGCTTCACGGCGCCCTCGCGGACGCCGGCGACTACCCGGACGAGCGCGACGCGGTCGCCGCGGTGGCCGCGCGTCACGACCGGGACCCCGAGGAGGTGGTCCTGACCAACGGCGGCTCGGAGGCTTTCTGGCTGCTGGCCGCCGCCCTGCCGGCGCGCCATGCGGTGTGCGTTCACCCATCGTTCACCGAGCCCGAGGCGGCGCTGCGGGCCCACCGGCGCCCGGTCGAGCGCGCCTTTCGCCGTCGGTCCGACTTCGGCCTGGATCCCGCCGCCGTCCCGTCCGGAGCCGACCTGGTGGTGACCGGGAATCCGAACAACCCGTCGGGAACGCTCGATCCCGCAGGCGAGGTGGCGCGGTTGGCGGCGCCCGGGCGGGTCCTGGTGGTCGATGAGGCGTTCATGGACTTCGTCCCCAGCGAGCCGGAGAGCCTGGCCGCCCGCCGGGACCTGCCGGGCCTGGTGGTCGTGCGCAGCCTCACCAAGCTGTGGTCGCTGGCCGGGCTGCGGGCCGGGTACCTGCTGGCCCCGGCGCGGATCGCCGCCGCGGTGCGGGGGCTGCGCCCGGCGTGGAACGCCAACGCGCTCGCCCTCGCGGCGGTCCGGGCGTGCGCGGCCCGGGCGGGCGCGGCCCGGGAGGTGGCCGAGCAGGTGGCCCGCGCCCGCGAGCGGTTGCGCGCGGACCTGATGCGCCTTCCGGGAATCCGCACCTGGCCGTCTGCGGCCAACTTCCTGCTGGCGCAGGTCGCCGATGGCGAGCGCGTCCACGCCGCGCTGCTCGAGGCCGGGATCGCCGTCCGCCCGGCCTGGAGCTTTCCCGGCCTGGGTCCCGAGCATCTGCGGATCACGATCAGGGACGCACGCGCCAACCGCCGTCTGGTCGCCGCGCTCGCGGACGTGCTG
>DATFPO010000055.1:0-13590 GCA_035264745.1 Solirubrobacteraceae bacterium
CACAGGACGTCGCGGCCGATGCGCATCGAGGCGGTGCCGTCGGCCATCGCGTGGTGCAGCTTCCAGATCAGGGCCAACCCCCCGTCCTCCAGGCCCTCGACGACCTCCAGCGACCACAGCGGATGGGCGCGGTCGAGTCGCTCGCGCATGGAGTCGGCGACGATCTCGCGAAGCCGCTGCTCGCCGACCGGCCCGGCTTGGGGAACCGGGCGCACGTGGCGCTCGATGTCGAAGTCCTGGTCGTCCACCCAGACCGGCGCGGCCAGGCGCAGCGGCGTCGGGGCGAGCCGGCGGCGAAGCTCGGGCGCGGCGGCCAGCCTCGCGGCCACGGTGGCGCGGATCTCCGGCAGGCCGGGGCGGGGGCCGTCGGCGGGGGGCTCGAGCACCAGCAGCTTGAGCGTGTGCCCGGCCACCTCGCCCGACTCCAGGCGCAGGATGGCCACGTCCTCGCGGCTGAGCCGTTCGGGGGTCATCGCGGTGCGGAGCCGAGGGCCACGGTGCTGCCGGGGGTCACGCCCGCTCGCCCGCGCCGGTCGCGGCCGCGGGCCGGCGCGACCCCAGGCGGCCTCCCACGAAGGCGACGGTGATCACCAGCCCGCCGAGGGCCAGCGCCGTGTCGAGGCGGAAGGCGTGCTGAAAGCCGGTCACGAACGCGTCGCGCACCAGGTCCTTGATGCGGTCGATCGCCTCGGGGGCGAGGTGGGCCAGCGCGCGCTGCGCCGACTCGGTGCCGGCCAGGATCCCGTACACCGCGTCGAGCTGGGAGGCCGGGATGCGCGCGATCCCGGTCGACGAGACGCTGTCGGCCAGGGCCGACTGCGATGCCGACGTGAACACCGTGGTGGTGAGGCCCAGGCCGATCGCCCCCCCGGCGATCTGGAACATGTAGACGATCCCGCCGGCCAGGCTCGAGCGGGAGGGGTCCAGCGCGGTGACCCCGGCGGTGGTCACCGACGAGTAGAACAGCCCGACACCGAGGCCGACCACCGCCATGCCCGGGACCAGCGCGCCGTACCCCGCGTCTCGGCCGACCAGCGAGAGCAGCAGCATGCCGCCGAACAGGCAGGCGGCCCCGGTCGAGACCACCAGCTTGGCGCCGAGCCGCTGGTAGAGCGGACCGGCCGCGAACGAGACCAGGGCGAACAGCGCCATCATCGGCAGGAGCCCGGCGCCGGCGTCCAGCGGCGAGTAGCCCAGCAGCTTCTGCATGAACTGGGGCAGGTAGAGCAGGCAGGCGAAGAACACCGCCGACATCAGCAGCACCCCCAGGCAGGCTGCGGAGAACTCGCGGTTGGCGATGACGTCCGGGGGGACCAGCGCCCGTACCCCGACCCGGCGCTCGACCGCCACGAAGGCGACCAGGAAGATCGCGGACGCCGCCAGCAGGGCGATGATCCGCCAGTCGCTCCAGCCGTAATCGGTGGCCTGGTCGAGCGCCAGGAGGAGGGCCACCAGGCCGATGGACAGCGTGGAGACCCCTCCGTAGTCGATTCCCGCCTCGGGCGATCGCTCCTCGGGCTGGCGCACCTTGAGCCAGATGACGTAGATGGCCAGCAGCGACACCGGCAGGTTGAGGAAGAACACCGCGCGCCAGCTGACGGTGTCGGTGAGCGCGCCACCGATCAGCGGTCCCATGGCGTTGCCGAAACCCGCCGCACCCAGGATCAGACCGCCGGCCAGCCCGGCCTTCTCCGCGGGCAGCGCCGCGTAGGTCATCCCGAGGATCGCCGGCCACATCATGGCCGCGCCGATCCCCATGGCCGCCCGGGAGGCGATCAGCCAGGCGGTCCCCGGAGCCAGTCCGGCCAGGACCGAGAAGCCGGCGAAGATCACGCAGCCGGCGAAGAACACGCGGCGGCGCCCGAACAGGTCGGCCAGGCGCCCGCCGGTGACGATCAGGACGCCGAAGACCAGCGCGTAGGCATTGATCACCCACTGGACGGTGGCAACGTCGGCGTCGAGGTCGTGCTCGATGGCGGGCAGCGCGACGCTCAGCGCGCAGAAGTCGTTGGCGATCACGAAGACCGCGAGGCCCATGGCGACGAGCGCCACCACGGTGCCGCGATCCAGCCGCTGCGAGGCCGCGGTCTCGGGCACGGCGCGGAAGGCTACGCGGTCGCCGCGAGCCAGTCGAGATGAGTCTCTCGGGCCGCCGGGGAGGAGGCCGGCGGTCAGCGCGGCGCGCTGAGCAGGCGCTCTATGAGGTCGAGGTACTGCATCAGGCTGCGCACCGCCAGGAACTCGTCGCGGACCCTCTCCTGGGCCTCGTGCCCGATGCTCCGGGCGCGGCCGGGGTCGCGCAGCAGGTCGCCGACCGCCTCGCCGTAGCGGGTCAGGTCGGCGGGGTCGTCGAGCAGCACGCCGCTGACGCCCTCGACGATCTGGTCCTGGATGCCGCCGATACGGCTGGCCACCACCGGGCGTGCCTTCCACATGCCCTCGGCGACGGTCAACCCGAAGCCCTCGGCGATGCTCTTCTGCACCACCACGTCGGCCCGGCGCTGGAGGGCGTTCACGATCGCCGCGTTCTCCTGGAGGTCGTCCATCGGCAGGCAGGCCAGGTGCACGCGCGAGCGCGCGTCGTCCGGAAGCCCCTCGTACAGCCGCTGGGCCTCGGCCAGCACCTGCTTGCCCTCGGGATCGTCCGCCACCGCCTCGACCGCCGGGCCGGCGTAGACCAGGTGGGCATCGGTGCTCGGGGCGACGTGCTCGACGAAGCCCCGGATCACCCCGATCGGGTCCTTCAGCCGGTCCCAGCGCGAGACCTGGAGGACCATCGGATCCCCGGGCCGCAGCTCGGACTCCTCCATGACCTCGGCGCGCCGGTTCACCCGCTGGGGCGTGCCCGACTCGTCGAGGTAGGTCGGCACCCCGTCCGTCCCGTCCGAATTCAGGCCGGCGCAGGCCAGGATGGCGCCCACCGTCTCGTGGGTCAGCTCCTGGTTCTTGGGGGAGAACGCGTCGATCACGGGGGCGATCAGCTCGATCCGGTCGTCCTCCAGGCCCTCCCACACGAACGCGCGCCGGGAGAACACGTAGGCGTCCGCGGGCTCGACGTAGGGACGCAGGAAACCCCACGCCCGCCGGGCCACCTCGCTGGGGGTGTCGATACCCACGTGGCAGCGCCAGATCACCCGCACTCCCAGCCGCTGCTTGAGGACGGGGATCAGGCCGGCCGGCTGGGGGTCGTGGATGATCACCACGTCGTCGGGGCTGACCAGCTGGGCGAACTCCTCGATGTTGGGCTCCAGCGCCTCCTCGTAGATGGAGCGCTCGGCGTCTCCCAGCTCGCCGCCGTCGCCCGCCGCCGAATGCAGGTTGTTGTGGATGCGCTTGGTCAGGGTGAAGAAGGGGTCGTTGCCCGCGATCACCGTCCAGCGGGCGTCCACGCCGGCCCCGTGCGCGTAGGCGAGCAGCGAGACCAGCATCTCCGCCACCCCGCCGCCGCGGGCGGTCGAGTTGACGTTCCAGACCACGCGACCGGCCAGCAGGCTGCGGCTGCGCTCCACGCCGGCGATGAACTGCTCGTACCGCGCCGGGGGCAGGACGTCCTGGAAGCGCTCGACCGGCAGGGCCCCGATCCGGACGTGCTCGAGCGCCATGGGCCGATCATTACCGCCCGCCGGCCGTGCCGCAACCTCAACCAGACGCGCCCGGCGGCATCCGGCGCCCGGTATGGTCGTCGCCTGGATTACGGCGACCGAGACGGGGGCACAGCGGACGGCATGAGCACGGTGACGGACACGCGCACGCTCGACCAGCTCTGCGTCAACACGATCCGCACCCTCTCGATGGATGCCGTCCAGAAGGCCAACTCCGGCCACCCCGGCACGCCGATGGCCCTGGCGCCGCTCGCCTACGTCCTCTACACGCGGGTGATGCGCCACAGCCCCGCCAACCCGCACTGGCCGGACCGCGACCGCTTCGTGCTCTCCTGCGGGCACGCGTCGATGCTGCTCTATTCGATCCTCTACCTGACCGGGTACGGGCTGGAGCTGGAGGACCTGGAGAACTTCCGCCAGCTGGGATCGCCGACGCCCGGACACCCGGAATACGGGGACGCCCCGGGCGTGGAGACCACCACCGGGCCCCTGGGCCAGGGGATCTCCAATGCGGTCGGCATGGCGCTGGCCGAGCGCATGCTGGCCGCCCGCTTCAACCGCCCCGACCACGATGTGGTCGACCACTTCACGTACACGATCGCCTCGGACGGGGACATCCAGGAGGGCGTGGCGTCGGAGGCGTGCTCGCTGGCCGGCCACCTGCGACTGGGGCGGCTGGTCGCGTTCTACGACGACAATCACATCCAGCTCGACGGCGATACCGCGATGGCGTTCTCGGAGGACGTCGGCGCCCGCTTCGAGGCCTATCACTGGCACGTCCAGAACCTCGGCGAGGACTTCGACCTCGACGGACTCGAGGCCGCCGTGCGCGCCGCTCAGCAGGTGGAGGACCGTCCGTCGCTGATCATCGTGCGCACCCACATCGGCATCGGCAGCCCCCACAAGCAGGACACCAAGGCCGCGCACGGATCGCCGCTGGGGGAGGAGGAGGTCCGGTTGACCAAGGAGGCCTACGACTGGCCGGCGGACCGCGAGTTCTACGTCCCCGACGAGGCGCTAGCCCACTTCCGGGAGTGCGTGGGACGCGGGCGCGAGCAGGAGGTCGAGTGGGACGAGCGGATGGGGGCCTACCGCGACCAGCATCCCGATCTCGCGGCCGAGCTCGAGCGCATCTTCGCGGGCCGCCTGCCCGACGGCTGGGATGCGGACATCCCGAGGTTCGGGGTCGACGAGGGGATGGTGGCCACTCGCAAGTCGTCGCAACGGGTGATCCAGTGGGCCGCCGCCCACGTCCCCGAGCTGGTCGGCGGGTCGGCGGACCTGGCGTCGTCGAACCTGAACACGATCGAGGACGGAGGCGACGTGGGGCCCGGTGAGTACTCCGGGCGCAACCTGCACTTCGGCGTGCGCGAGCACGGGATGGCGGCGATCCTCAACGGGCTCAACCTCCACTACCTGCGCGCCTTCGGCGGGACGTTCTTGAACTTCAGCGACTACATGAAGGGGGCGATGCGGCTGGCGGCGCTGATGCGCCTGCCCACGATCTTCATGTTCACGCACGACTCGATCGGTCTGGGGGAGGACGGCCCCACCCACCAGCCGATCGAGCAGCTGGCGCACCTGCGCGCCACGCCCAACCTCAACGTGGTGCGCCCGGCGGGCGCCAACGAGACCGCGCTGGCGTGGCGCTTCGCGATCGGCGGTGACGCCCCGACCGTGCTGGTCTTCTCGCGCCAGGGGCTTCCAACCTGGAACCCGGCGGGCGTGCCCGATGACGCCGTGGATCGCGGCGCGTACGTGCTGCGCGAGTCCTACAAGGACCCGGAGCCCGACGTCGTCCTGATGGCGTCCGGGTCCGAGGTGCACCTGTGCAACGCGGCCGCCGACCTGCTCGAGGCCGACGGCGTGGCCACCCGGGTGGTCAGCGTCCCCTGCCTGGATCGCTTCGCCGCGCAGGACGCCTCGTACCGCGACACGGTCCTGCCGCCCGCCTGCCGCGCGCGGCTGGCCGTGGAGGCGGCCAGCCCGCTCAGCTGGTGGCGGTGGGTGGGTGACTCGGGGGACGTGCTGGGAATGGAGGGCTTCGGCGCCTCGGCGCCCCAGAAGGTGCTGTACGAGCACTTCGGCTTCACCCCGCGCAACATCGCCGCGCGGGCCCGCGCCGTCAACGAGCGCGCGGGCGCCCGGGCGGCGGGCTAGATCGGAACCGGACTGAGAGGCATCGACATGAGCGTTCAGGCACAGGTCAACCCGCGGCTCGCCGCCCTCACCGAGGCCGGCACCAGCGTGTGGCTGGACCAGATCCGCCGCAACCTGATCGAGGACGGGGAGCTCCAGCGCCTGATCGACCAGGACTGCCTGCGCGGCGTCACGTCCAACCCGGCGATCTTCGAGAAGGCGATCCTCGGCTCCGACGACTACGACCAGGACCTGGTGGCGCTGGCCAAGGAGGGCCTGGACAAGCGCGAGATCTACCGGCACGTCGCGGCCAAGGACGTACAGCTCGCCGCCGACGTGCTGCGCCCCCTGCACGACCGCCTCAACGGGCTGGACGGGTTCGTGTCGATCGAGGTGGCGCCGCGGCTGGCCCACGACACCGAGGCGACGATGGAGCAGGTCCACATGTACTGGGAGCGCGTGGACCGACCCAACCTGATGGTCAAGATCCCCGGCACCGACGAGGGCGTCCCGGCCATCGAGCAGGCGCTCTACGAGGGGATCAACATCAACATCACGCTGCTCTTCTCGGTCGAGCGGTACACGGCGGTGGCCGACGCCTACGTCCGGGCGCTGGAGCGTCGGCTCGACGAGGGCAAGTCGGTGGACGTGCGCTCGGTGGCGTCGTTCTTCGTCTCGCGGGTCGACACCGAGGTCGACAAGCGACTGGAGAAGGCCGGGCGCAGCGACCTCCAGGGCACCGCGGCGATGGCCAACGCCCGGGCCGCCTACCAGCGGTTCAAGGAGATCTTCGAGGGCGAGCGGTTCGCCAGGCTGCGCGAGGCGGGGGCTGCGGTCCAGCGGCCGCTGTGGGCGTCCACGGGCGTCAAGAACCCGCACTACCCGGAGACCAAGTACGTCGACGAGCTGGTGGCCCCCGACACCGTGAACACCATGCCGATGCCGACTATGTTCGCCGTGGCCGAGCGCGGCGAGGTGCGCGGCGCCACCGCCGATCAGGACCCGTCGGCCGAGCTGGAGGCCCTGGCCGAGGCCGGGATCGACCTCGACGACGTCACCGACAAGCTGCTGCGCGACGGGATCGACGCGTTCCAGGTGGCGATCGACCAGCTGATCGCCGGCGTGGAGGACCGTCGCGAGGCGGTGGTCACCGGGCGCCCGCCCACGGTCCGGTCGGTGATGCCCGACGACCTCGAGCCCGGGGTGGCGGAGACGGGCAAGCGCGCCGTCGGCGACGACGTGGCCAAGCGGACCTGGCACAAGGACGACACGCTTTGGGGCGAGGCCGGAGCCCCGGAGGTGGGCGACCGTCTCGGCTGGCTGACCATCTCCGAGCCGATGCTCGAGGACGCGGCCGAGCTGCGGGCGTTCGCCGAGGCCTGCCAGGCCGACGGCCTGACCGACGCGGTGCTGCTGGGGATGGGAGGTTCGTCGCTGGGGCCCGAGGTGATCCGGCGCACGTTCGGCGAGATAGAGGGGGCCATGCGCCTGCAGGTGCTCGACTCGACCGATCCCGACGCGGTGCTCGCCGTGGAGCGCTCGGTGGACCTGTCGCGGACGCTGTTCGTGGTCTCATCGAAGTCGGGGGGCACCATCGAGACGCTGTCGCACTTCCGCTACTTCCACGACAAGGTCGCCCGGCAGGTGGGTGAGGAGGCCGGCTCGAGGTTCGTGGCGGTGACCGACCCAGGCTCACCGCTGGTCGAGCTGGCCCGCGAGCACGGGTTCCGTCGCGTGTTCGAGAACGACCCCGACATCGGGGGGCGCTACTCGGTGCTGTCGTACTTCGGGCTGGTGCCGGCGGCACTGATGGGCGTCGCCATCGAGGCGCTGCTGCACCGCTGCCAGGTCGCCGAGCAGAACTGCACGTCCTACGACCAGGGGACCAGCAACTCGGGGCTGTGGCTGGGAATAGTGATGGGCGCCCTGGCCCGGCAGGGCCGCGACAAGCTGGGCTTCCTGGTGTCGGAGCCGATCTCCTCGTTCGGCCTGTGGGTGGAGCAGCTGATCGCCGAGAGCCTCGGCAAGGACGGCAGGGGCGTGGTCCCGGTGGCCGACGAGCCGCTCGGGCCGCCCGAGTCCTACGGCGAGGACCGGACGTTCGCCTACCTGCGCAACGCCGACGAGCCCGACGCCGAGCTTGACGCTGCCACGGAGGCGCTGGGTAGGGCGGGCCAGCCGGTGATCACGATGTCGGTCCACGGGCCCACGGACCTCGGGCGCATCTTCTTCTTCGCCGAGTTCGCCACCGCGGTGGCGGGCTGGGTCCTGGGGGTCAACCCGTTCAACCAGCCCAACGTCCAAGAGGCCAAGGACAACACCGCCAAGGTGCTCGAGCGCTACGCGTCCGACGGCGCCCTTCCCGAGGTCGCCGACGCCGACGACGCCGCGCTGGCGCGGCTGCTGGACGGGGCGGCGCCGCCGAACTACGTGGCGATCATGGGCTACCTCCACCCCTCGGCGCGCTTCGACCAGGCGGTGGCCAAGCTTCGCGAGGCGATTCGCGAGCGAACACAGTGCGCCACCACGTTCGGGTACGGCCCCCGCTTCCTGCACTCGACCGGGCAGCTGCACAAGGGAGGACCGCCGACCGGGATCTTCCTGCAGTTGGTCCACGACGGCGACGAGGACGCCGACATCCCGGGGGCCGGCTACACGTTCGGCACGCTCAAGCACGCCCAGGCCACCGGGGACCTCCAGACCCTGCGCGACCACGGCCTGCCGACCGAGCGGGTCCGGCTCGAGGGCGATCCCGCGGAGGCCGTCGGGCAACTCACCGACAAGATCAAGGAGCTCTGACCAGATGCAGCTCGGCTTCGTTGGCCTGGGGCGGATGGGCGGCAACATGGTCCATCGCATCCATCGGGACTCCGACCACCAGGTCGTTGCCTTCGACTTCAACCAGCAGGCGGTGTCGGAGGCCGAGGGAAACGGCGCCATGGGGGCCTCGTCGCTGGAGGACCTGGTGTCCAAGCTCGAGGCCCCCCGGGCGGTGTGGATCATGGTCCCCGCCGGCGACCCCACCCAGCAGACCGTGGAGGAGCTGGCGAGCCTGATGCACGAGGGCGACCTGGTCGTGGACGGCGGCAACTCGAAGTGGACCGACGACCGCCGACGCGCCGCCGCGCTGTCGGACAGGGGCATCCACTACGTGGACGTCGGCACCAGCGGCGGCGTGTGGGGCCTCGAGGTCGGCTACTGCATGATGGTCGGCGGCCCCGACGAGGCGGTGGAGCGGCTCGCGCCGATCCTCGACGTGCTGGCGCCGCCCACCAGCGAGGACAGCCGGCACGCGATCGGGGACCGCGGATGGGCGCACTTCGGCCCCTCGGGCGCGGGGCACTACGTCAAGATGGTCCACAACGGGGTCGAGTACGGGATCATGCAGGCCTACGCCGAGGGCTTCGAGCTCTTCCACCGCTCGGAGTTCGAGCTGGACAACGCCAGGATCGCCCACCTGTGGCAGCAGGGGTCGGTGGTGCGCTCGTGGCTGTGCGAGCTGGCGGCGCGGGCGTTCGAGCAGGACGGCAACGACCTGGCCAACCTCGAGGGGTACGTGGAGGACTCCGGCGAGGGCCGCTGGACGATCGAGGACGCGATCGACAAGGACGTCCCCACGCCGGTGATCACCACCTCGCTGTACTCCCGGTTCTACTCGCGTCGCAGCGGCGACTACACGGCCCGGGTGCTGGCGGCGTTGCGAAACCAGTTCGGCGGCCACGCGGTCAAGATGGCCAGCGGCGAGGAAGGCTGAGTCGGACGGTGGCCACCGTCCAGGAGAACCCGCTGGTCGAGGGCCTGGAGCGCCTTCCCGTCCATCCGACCGCCCTGTCCATCTTCGGCGCCACCGGAGACCTCTCCAAACGCAAGCTCCTGCCGGCGATCTACAACCTGGCGCACGACGGCGCGCTGCCGGAGCGCTTCAACCTGATCGGGTCCTCGCGCAGCGGCATGTCCGACGAGGAGTTCCGGTCGATGGCCACAGACGCGGTGAAGCAATTCTCCAGGCGGACCCCCGACGAGGCCGTCCTGGAGCGGCTGTTCGAGGACGCGCGCTACGTCAGCGGCTCGTTCGACGACCCGGCGGTCTACCGCTTCCTCGACCAGGCCCTGAGCGAGTTCGACTCCGAGGCCGGCGTGCGGTTCAACCGCGCCTTCTACCTCTCGACCGCCCCCGCGTTCTTCCCGGTGATCGTCAAGGCGCTCGGCAAGCAGGGGCTGGACCGCGACCACGAGGCCGAGGTGCGGGTGATCATCGAGAAGCCGTTCGGCACCAACCTGGCGGAGGCCCAGGCCCTCAATCGCGAGGTGCTGGAGGTCTTCTCCGAGTCCCAGATCTACCGCATCGATCACTACCTGGGGAAGGAGACGGTCCAGAACCTGCTGGCCTTCCGCTTCGCCAACGGGATGTTCGAGCCGGTGTGGAACCGCAACTACATCGACCACGTCGAGATCACCGCGGCCGAGGACCTGACCGTCGGCAGTCGGGCCGGGTACTACGACACCGCGGGCGCGCTGCGCGACCTGGTCCAGAATCACATGCTCCAGCTGCTAACCATGCTGTGCATGGAGCCGCCGGTGTCGTTCTCCGCCGACGACGTCCGCGACGAGAAGGTCAAGGTCCTGCACGCCATCGACGCGCCGATGCCCGAGGAGGCCTCGAAGATCACCGTCCGCGGGCAGTACACGACGGGCACGCTCGGGGGCGAGCCCCAGCGTGGCTACCTGGAGGAGGACGGCGTCCCGCCCGACTCGCGCACGGAGACCTACGTCGCGCTCAAGCTCAAGGTCCAGAACTGGCGCTGGGCCGGCGTCCCCATTTACCTGCGCACCGGCAAGGCCCTGGCCCGGAAGGTCACCGAGATCGCGGTCATCCTCAAGCCGGTCCCGCACCTGGCCTTCTCCCAGGAGGGGTCGCTCGGCATCAAGCCCAACCAGCTCATCCTCACGCTGCAGCCCAACGAGGGCGTGTCGCTGTCGCTGGGAGCCAAGATCCCGGGCACCCGGATGAGGATCCGCCCGGTGAACATGGAGTTCCTGTACGGGACGGCGTTCCTGTCCGAGTCGCCGGAGGCGTACGAGCGTCTGATCCTCGACGCCATGCGCGGCGACGCCACCCTGTTCACGCGCGACGACGAGGTCGAGGCCCAATGGCGCATCTGCGACCCCATCCTCGAGGGCTGGGCGCAGGACGAGGACCGGCCTTGCCCCTATCCGGCGGGCTCGCAGGGCCCGCCGGAGGCGGGTCGCCTGCTGGAAGGCGACGCGGAGTGGCGCGCGATATGACCTCCGGACGGCCCTGATGGAGGGCGTCTGGAGCGAGCAGGACACGACCCCGTCACACATCGAGGCCGGCCTGCGGGAGCTGCTCAAGCAGCGTCACGCCGACGATGGCGGCTACGTCCCCGCCCGAGTGCTCAACCTGGTGGTGATCCTCGACCGCGAGTGGCGCGGCGAGATCGAGAACCGCCTGGAGCGGGTGGGCCGCTACCACCCATCCCGCACGGTGATGATCGCGGTCGAGCCCCGGCGCGAGCGGCTCGACGCCTGGGCGTTCATGGTCTGCGAGGGCGATGCCAGCCCGGGATCCCTCTCGGTCTGCCACGAGCACGTGGTGGTGGAGGTCGGGCCCCGGCACCTGCGCCACCTCGACACCATCGTCGACCCCCTGGTGGTCAGCGACCTCTCGACCGTGGTGTGGGCGCCGCACGGGCACCGCGAGGCGGTGCAGGCCCTGCGCCGGCTCGCCCAGGTGGTGCTGGTGGACTCCCAGGATGAGCCCGATCCGCATCTGGCGCTGGATCGCTCACAGCAGCTGGCCCAACACGCGTACGTGGTCGACCTGGCCTGGCTGCGCTCGACGCCGTGGCGGGAGCGGATCGCCGCGAGCTTCGATCCGCCCAAGTGGCGCGAGGATCTGCGGCGGATCTCCGCGGTGACGGTCCGCTGCCGGGAGGACTCGACCGCGGCCGGGCTGCTGCTGCTGGGCTGGCTGGCGGCGCGGTTGGGGTGGCGGCCCGAGAAGCTGGCGGCCGGCGGCGGCAAGGTGCGAGGTCGCGTGCGCGCCTCGCGCGGCGAGGTGGCGCTGGAGCTGGACCCTGAGGCCCGGATGAACGTCCCGGGGCTGGCCGGCATCACCATCCGGACCGAGTCGGGGGTGTCGCTGTCGCTGGACCGCGCAACCGGGGGCCTGTCGGCCACCCACCGCGATCGCCGGGGCCAGGAGTCCAGGTGGACGGTGCTGGGCGCCTCCCGGGGCGAGGCCGGGATCCTGGGCGAGGGCATTCGCCAGGCGCTGCTGCGCGAGCCGACCTACCAACCGGCGCTGGCGGCGGCCGACGCCATGGCGCCGTAGATGACCGATCGCGCCCACCCGCTATCCCGACGGCCCCGACCGATCGGCCGATGAGCCGCCCCGCGGACCTCCAGGTGCTGGACGACCCGGGCGCGGCGGCGGCCGAGCTGCTGATCGAGGCGGCCGACGCCGGGGGGCAGATCGCCCTGACCGGCGGCTCCACGCCGCGCTCGGCCTACCAGCGGGCGGCAGTGGCCGACGTGCAGTGGTCGCGGACCACCCTGTGGTGGGGGGACGAACGCTGCGTGCCGCCCGACGATGAGTCGTCCAACTACGCGCTGGCCCGGGAGGCGCTGCTGGACGGGATCGCCGGGCCGGCGCCCGAGGTCCATCGGATGAGGGGCGAGCTGGGCCCGCACGAGGGTGCCGCCGCCTACGAGACCGAGCTGCACGAGGTGTTCGGCGCCGGAATGCCCGAACTCGACCTGATCCTCCTCGGCATGGGAGCCGACGGCCACTGCGCCTCGCTGTTCCCCGGCCAGCCGACGGTGGAGGAGGACGTCCGGCTCGTGGTGGGGGTCGAGCGCGGGGGGATGGAGCCGTACGTGCCCCGCATCAGCCTCACCCTCCCGGTGATCAACGCCGCCCGGCAGGTGGCGTTCCTGGTGACCGGCGAGGACAAGGCCGATGCGGTGGCCCGGGCGTTCGAGGCCGAGCCGACCCCCGACACGCCGGCCAGCCTGGTGACGCCGGCCTCCGGCCGACTGGTCGCACTGCTGGACCGCGCGGCGGCGTCCCAGCTGAGGGAGCTCGCGTGAACGGCCACTTCATCGGCGTGGACGTCGGGGGGACCAAGGTCTCGCTGGCCACGATGAACGCCGGAGGGCTGTCGCAGGCGCAGATCTTCCCGACCGAGCATGCCGGCCCCCGGGCGCTGGTGGATCAGCTGGCCGCCGTGATCGAGGCCGCCCGCGAGCCCGACACCGCCGCGGTCGGGATCGGGATCCCCTCCGCGGTGGAGTTCGCGACCGGACGGGCGCTGTCGGGGGTCAACCTCCCGCTCGAGGGCGTTCCCCTCCGGGCCACCCTGACCGAGCGGCTCGGGCTGCCGGTGTTCGTGGACAACGACGCCAACGTGGCGGCGCTGGCCGAGGCCTGCGACCCCGCCGGGAAGCTGGTCGTCTCCCACCTCGTGATGTTCACGGTGGGAACCGGGGTGGGGGGCGGGCTCGTGCTCGGCGGGCGTCCTTTCCGCGGCGCCACGGGCGCGGCGGGTGAGCTCGGCCACACGATCATCGGTCTGGACCTGTCGGACGGCGCGCCCCCCGCCCGGGAGAAGTTTCCCCAGCCCGGCTCGCTCGAGCACCTGGCCGCCGGGCGAGCGCTCGACCGCCTGGCGGCGGAGTCGGCGCGCGAGCGCCCGGGGACGGCATTGGCGCGCCTGGCCTCGGATGGACGCGAGGTGGCCGGGACCGACGTCGTGGCGGCCGCCCACGACGGCGACGAGGAATGCATCCGCCTGCTGAGGCTGCTGGGCCAGCGCCTGGGCATCGG
>DATFPO010000056.1:0-8336 GCA_035264745.1 Solirubrobacteraceae bacterium
TAAGCGGCGCCCGCCGCCCGTGTGGATCAAGAAGGGCCCGGCGGCTGCCGGGCCCTTCTTGCGTGCGGCGCCGGGCCGTGCGGACTGATCGCGGACGCCATGGCGTCTTAACCCACGATGGCCGAGATCTCGCAGCCCCGACCGAGCCGGGACGACCGCCGCGAGCACGCGGAGTTGGTCGCGTTCGTGGACGGCCGCCTGGACCCGCCGCGCACGGCCGCGCTCGAGGCGCGCCTGGCCGCCTCGGAGCGGCTGCGCGCCGAGGTGGCCATGCAGCGCCGCGCCGTGGCCGCGGTGCGAGGCGCGCGGGTGGCGGCCCCCCAGCGCCTGCGCGCTCGGGTCCACGCCCTGCGCGGCGCCGGGGCCGGTCCTCGGCGGGCGCGGATTGCCCTGGCGGGCGCGCTGGCCGGCGCGGCCGCGGCCACCGCGATGGTGGTGGCGCTGTCGCTGCCAGGGACCGCGCCCGGCGGCCCGACCGCCGCCCAGGCGGCCCGGCTGGCGCTGCGAGGCCCCGCCGGCCCCCCGCCCGTGCAGAGCGGGACCCGGCCGGAGGTGCTTTCGGCCTCCGCCGCCGGGGTCTCCTACCCGTACTGGGAAGACGATTTCGGATGGCGGGCTGTCGGGACCCGCAGCGACCGGCTTGCCGGCCGCCGGGTGAAGACCGTGTTCTACGAGCGCGACAGGCGGCGGGTGGGCTATGCCATCGTCGACGGCCGGCGGCTGCCGCCGCCGTCCGCAGGCAGGCACCACGTTGTCGGCGGGGTTCACCTGCGCTCGTTCACGACCGACGGGCAGCGGGCGGTGACCTGGGTGCGCGGCCGGCGCACCTGCGTCCTGTCCGGGCGGGGCGTGGACGTGGAGACGCTGCTCTCGCTGGCGGCCGAGCGCCGCGCCGGGGCCTAGGCGCCGGCGGGCCGCCCGCCGGGCCGCAGCGCTAGTCGGAGGGCGAAGCCAGGCGGCGAGCCAGCCGCTCCCGCGCGCGGTAGAGCCGGCTGGTCACCGTGCCCTCCCGCACCCGCAGCGCCCGCGCCGCCTCGCCGTAGGACAGCCCCGCCACGTCCACCGCGACCAGGGCGTCGCGGAAGTCGACGGGCAGCTCGGCGATCGCGGCATAGACCTCCCGCGCCTGGGCCGCCGCCTCCGGCCGGGCGCCGCCGCGAGTGTCGGGCAGCTCCAGCTCCTCGGGCGTCGCCCCCGCAGCCACCGGCCGGCGCGCCGCGGTGCGGCGCTGGGAGATGAACGTGTTGCGCAGGACCCGCACGAGGTACCCGACGTCGTCGTCGCGCCGCACCAGCCGGGGGCGGGCGAGCACGCGGGCGAAGGTGTCCTGGACGAGGTCCTCGGCGTCCTCGCGCGAGCCGCACAGGGCCCAAGCCGCCCGGAAGAGCCGGTCGAAGTGGTCCCCCAGACTCTCCGGGTCGAGCTCGTGCTCGGGCGCCACCGGCGCAGCATAGGGGCGCAGGCGCCCGCTTCAGCGTCGCTCAGGCGACCTCGTTGACCGAGCGGGGAGGCGGGCCGACGTACCTCGCGGACGGCCGGATCAGCCGGCCCTCCCGCTTCTGCTCGAGGACGTGCGCCGCCCACCCGGCGGTTCGCGCGCAGGTGAACATCGAGGTGAACAGGGGCGACGGCACCTCGGCGAGGTCGAGGATCACCGCCGACCAGAACTCGACGTTGGTGGCCAGGACCCGGTCGGGCTTGCGCGCGCGCAGCTCCTCCAGGGCGGCGGCCTCCAGCGCCTCGGCCACCTCGAAGCGCGGAGAGCCCAGATCTCGGCACGTGCGCCGCAGCACCCGCGCCCGGGGGTCCTCGGCCCGATAGACGCGGTGCCCGAAGCCCATCAGACGCTCCCCTCGGTCCAGGGCCGCCCGCACCCACCGGTACGGGTCCCCCAGCGCCTCCACCTCGTCCAGCATCCTCAGCACCCGCGCCGGGGCGCCACCGTGCAGCGGGCCGGACAGGGCGCCCACGGCGCCGGACAGCGCGGCCGCCACGTCGGCCCCGGTGGAGGCGATCACCCGCGCGGTGAACGTGGAGGCGTTCATGCCGTGCTCGGCGGCGGAGATCCAGTAGGCGTCGATCGCCCTGAGATGGTCGGGGTTGAGCTCGCCGCGCCAGCGGAGCAGGAAGCGCCCGGCGATGGACGGCCCGGCGGCGTCGACCTCCCACTGGGGTACGGGTGCGCGGTCGGGGCCGCGGGCCGATTGGGCCACGAACGACAGCGCCATGACGCAGCAGCGGGCCAGATCGTCGCGGGCCTGGCGCTCGGAGACGTCGATCAGCTGACGCAGGTTCCATTCCGGCGCCAGCATCGCCAGCGCGGACTGCACGTCGACGCGCGGGTCCCCGGAGCGGATGTTCAGCGGATGCGGCTCCGCGGGGGGCAGGCCGGGCTCGAAGCTGCCGTCGACGAGCAGGCCCCAAACCTTCTCGTAGGGCACCTTGCCGACCAGATCCTCGATGTCGACCCCGCGATAGCGCAGCGCGCTCCCCTCCTTGTCGGGCTCGGCTATCTCGGTGTCGAAGGCGATTACGCCCTCGAGCCCGGACGGGACCTGAGTGGTTAGCGCGGTGTTCACTGTGCCTCCTGGTGGACGCCCTGCGATGTTGCCGCCGCCTTAGAGTGCCAGGCGGCGCGCTGGCGCGGGCCGTGGGCGGCCAGGCGCCGCCGTCGGGCCGCCCGGCGGCGCCGCTCCTCGGCGACCGACGGGCCCAGCACCAGGACCCCGCCCAGCTGGAAGGCCGTCAGCGCGATCCAGGCCGCGGGCCACGACGTGGCGACCACCAGGGCGGCGAACGCCATCGGCGCCAGGGCGCCGCCGGCCGACAGCACGGTGTTCTGGACGCTGATCGCCGTCCCGGCCCGCGTGCGACCGGACATCTCGGCCGCGGCCGTGAACGACAGCCCGTTCCAGCTCATCGCCAGCACGCCGGCGCCGACCAGCGCCGGGACCACGAGGGCGCCCGGCGCATGCGTAAGCGCCGCGACCGCCACCAGCAGCACCGAGCTGGCGCCGGCCATGAGCCGCATCGGCGCCACGCGCTCGTCGCGGTGGTCGGACCAGCGTCCCGCCACCACGCGCATCACCGACCCCGCAACCTGGATCCCGCCCAGGACCGCCGCGGCGGCCGCCACCGACCAGCGGTGCTCGTCGTGCAGGAAGACCACGACGAAGCCCAGGATCGAGGCCTGGGCCACCACCAGCATCCCGCTGCCGGCAGCCAGACGCCACAGGCGCCGGTCGCGCAGGGGCGGCGGCGCCTCCACCGTCGGCCGGTCGCGCGGCGGCGGAGGCGACTCGCGCATCCAGTGCCAGCCCGCCGCCGCCGCAACCAGGCAGCCGGCCGCCAGCGCGAGAAGCGCCGCCCGCAGGCTGAAACCCGCCACGATCAGCGGCAGCGCCACGGCGGCGACGCCGCCCAACGGCACCCCGGTCTGGCGGATGCCCAAAGCCAGGCCGCGCTGGGAACGGCGGAACCATCCCATCACCGCGCGTCCGCTGGCTCCGGTCGCGCTCGCGCCGAACATGCCGGCCACGACGAGTGCGATCACCAGCGCGGCGTAGCCGGACGCGAACGAGGCCGCCGCGAGGGCCACCGCCGTGCCGGTCAGCCCGACGCCGAGCACCGTACGCTCGCCCAGCCAGTCGGCCAGCGCGCCCCAGGGGATGAGGGTGAGCACGATCCCGACGCTCACGCTTCCCAGGATCACGCCCAGTTGGGGAAGCGACAGGTGGAAGGTTGAGCGCAGCGTCGGACCCAGCGAGGGCAGCCCCTGGCGCAACGCCGAGACCGACATCTGGGCGCCGACGCCGACGGCGAGGATGGTCCAGCGGTAGCGGCTCATGCTTCGACCCGCCTGCGCTCGCGATGGCGGCGCGCCTTGGCCGCGTTGCCGCAGGTGCGCATGGAGCACCAGCGTCGGCACGCGGCAGGAGAGCGGTCGTAGAAGCGGGCGCTGCAGTCCTCGGCCCCGCAGATCCGCAGGCGCGCTCGCTGTTCGGGCACCCCGAGCATGGTGGCGGCGTCGAGCGCCACGGTACCCACCGCCCGCCGGGGGGAATCGGCGGCGGGCCGCTCCCCCAGGGTGGGCTCCGCCCCGATCAGCGTCAGCGAGGGCCGGCCGCCGGCATGGGCCAGCCAGCCGTCGATGACCCGGACCGCGTCGGCCGGCGGCCGCTCGCCGGCCACCGCGGCGAGAACCCCCGCGTCGATCGCCTCGCGCAGCCGGCGCGTCTCCTCCAGGACGGCGCGACGCACCGGCATCGGCTCGGGGATCAGGCCCGCCTGCACCAGCCACCCCGCAAGGTCGTCGGTGGTGACCAGGGTCTCGACCCGGCGCCGCCAGCGCTCACGCAAGGTGTTGACCAGGTCGAGCGCGGGACGCCCGCCGAGCCAGTACCAGTGCCCCGATCCGCTGCGCAGCGGCAGCTGGAGATCGTCGGGGAGGTCGAGGGCCATCGTACGCGCCACGTAACCGGATGGTACCGGGTAACCGGTTACGGACGGTTTGCCATGACGCCCCCCGGCGGTACGCTCCATGGCTCTCGACCCAGGAGTAGCCTTGCCCGAAGCCACCATCTCCGAACTTCTGTTCCGTCCCGCCACCGAGCTCGCCGAGATGGTTCGCGCCGGCCAGGTGTCCGCTCGCGAGCTGGTGGATGCGTCGCTCGAGCAGATCGAGCGGCTCAACCCGCAGATCAACGCGTTCATCCACGTCGACGCCGACGCCGCCAGGGAGACGGCCGACACGATCGGGCCGGGCGACGAACGGCCCTTCGCGGGGGTGCCGCTGGCGATCAAGGACATCGGGCCTCCCTGGGAGGGCCGGCCGCTGACCTTCGGGGCCGAGCTGTTCGGAGACTTCGTCCCCGACTTCGACGGCTCGGTGGTGCGACGCTTGAAGGAGGCGGGCTTCGTGCCGGTCGGCAAGACCAACGCGCCGGAGTTCGGGATCCTGCCGGTCACCGAGCCACGGCGCTACGGCCCCTCCCGCAATCCCTGGGATCCGGGCCGCACCCCCGGGGGCTCCTCCGGCGGCTCGGCGGCGGCCACCGCCTCGGGAATGGTCCCCATCGCGCACGGAAACGACGGGGGCGGATCCATCCGCATCCCGGCGGCCTGCTGCGGCCTGGTAGGGCTCAAGCCGAGCCGCGGCCGGATCTCGCACGCTCCGACGCTGGGCGAGAGCTACCTGGCGACCGACGGAGTGCTGTCGCGCACCGTTGATGACACCGCCCGAGCGCTGGACGTGCTGGCCGGCTACGAGGCCGGGGACGTGCACTGGGCCCCCCCGCCGGACGAGCCCTTCGCGCGCGCCGTCGAGGGCGACCCAACTCCGATGCGCATCGGCTACACGATCGTGCCGCCGCTCGACGCGCAGGTCGACCCGGCGTGCGTCGAGGCCGTGGACGAGACGGTTGGGCTGCTCGAGTCGCTGGGCCACCGGGTGGAGCGCTTCGACCTGCCCTGGCGCGATCGCGACCTGTTCCACACCTTCACCACGATGTGGGCGGTCGGGATCGGGATGACCGCCATGTTCGCCAGCCAGATCAGCGGCCGGGAGCCGACCGAGGACGCCATGGAGCCCCTGTCGTGGGAGCTCTACAAGCGGGGCCGCGACACCAGCGCCTACGAGCACGCCCAGGCGATGGTGGAGATGCAGCGATACGCGCGCGCCATGGTCGGGCAGCTGGCGCCCTACGACGCCTTCCTCACGCCGGCCCTGGCCGAGCGCCCGGTCAGGATCGGCGAAATCGATCCGCAGACCGGCATGGAGGCGTTCGCCCGCGCCGGCCGGTTCACCCCATTCACGGCCGTGGTGAACGTCAGCGGCCAGCCGGCGATCTCCCTGCCGCTGTACCAGGGCGACGACGGCCTGCCCACCGCCGTCCATCTGATCGGACGACCGGCCGGGGAGTGGGGGCTGCTGGCCCTGTCGGCCCAGCTGGAGCGCGCCAGGCCCTGGGCGGACCGCCGGCCGCCGATCTCCTAGGCTCAGCCCGCTCCCAGCACCGCCCGCATCGGCTGGGGGCGCACGCCCAGGCGCTCGGCGTCGGCGGTGCCGCTGCGGCTGGTCATCGGGACCACCATCAGCTCGGCCTCGTCCCACGTGGCGAACACCGCGTCGCCCGCGACCATCCCGGCCAGCCGAAGCAGTCGCCTGACCACCGGCATCGGCACGCGCAGGAGCGGGCGCCTGCGGCCGAACGACCGCAGGGCCAGGTCGACGATGTCGCGATAGGAGAGGGTGTCGGGGCCGGCCAGCTCGTAGCGGTCGTCGCCGTTCGCGGACCTCCCGTCGAGGACCGCCATGACGCAGTCGGCGACGTCGTCCGCCCAGATCGGCTGGTACAGCGTCCGCCCGGCCCCCGGCACCGGCATGACCGGCAGCAGCAGGGCGAGGCGCTCCAGCAGCGTGAGCCAGCGGTCGCCGGGCGCGTAGACGATCGAGGGGGCGAAGACGGTGTGGCGAAGCCCGGAGTCGCGCACCGCGCGCTCGGCCAGCGCCTTGGCGCGCATGAAGCGAGCCCGGTTGAACGTGGTGGCGTGGAGGGCGGAGAAGAACACGAAGCGCTCCACCCCGGCGCGCTCGGCGGCCTGCACCATCCGCCAGGTGGCGACGGCGTTGAGCTCCTCGATCGAGCCCGACGGCTGATCGCGAATCGCGGCGGCCAGGTGGACCACGGTGCTCACTCCTCGCAGGGCGTGGCGAAACGACGGGGGGTCGGCGAGGTCGCCGAGCGCGATCTGGACGCGAACCCGCTGGTTGCCGAGCCGCCGCGGATCGCGGATCAGGCAGCGCACCGGCTCCCCGGCAGCGGTCAGCCGGCGAAGCAGCGCCGAGCCGATCACCCCCGTTGCCCCGGTGAGGAGGATCATCGCCCGCCGAGTCTAGGCCCGCGCCAGGTACAGCAGGCGCCAGGGCGACCGCTGGTTGCGCACGATCCGGGGGTCCGAGAAGCCCGCCTGTCGCAGCCAGCCGGTGACCTCGCGGCGCGTGTAGTTGCGCGTGCCGCTCGAGGCGTAGTACACGAGCCCGCTCAACGCGCCGCTGCGGCTCGGGGGGTCGCCGGGCTCGGTGCGCTCGGTGTCGCCGATCACCAGCCAGCCGCCGCTACGGAGCGCCGGGTGTGCGCGCGCCAGCAGGGCCCGAACCGCCTCCGGAGTCAGATGATGAATCAGGTTGAACGCCGAGCAGACGTCGAGCCCGGCCCCCAGCTCGGCGTCCAGCGCGTCGCCCTCGCGGAAGTCGATGCGGTCGCCCACGCCCTGCTCGGCGACGATTCGCCGGCCGACCCGGACGCTGCCCGGCAGGTCGAGCACCGTGGCCCGCAGGTGCGGGTGTCGCCGGCACATCGCGAGCGCGAAGCCTCCGTGGCCGCCGGCCAGGTCGAGCAGCCGGCGGGGATCCTCGACCGGCACCGCCGCGGCGTTGGCGTCGTGCTCGTCGCGCGAGAGCTCGAACAGCCCTCGGATGTAGGTCTCCCAGAAGGGGTCTCCGGGCGGGTGCTCGTGCCGGCCCGGCTCGGCGCGGCCCGCCAGGACGTCGTCCAGCCCGCCCAGCATGTCCCAGGCGTCGGAGTCGTAGCCGCCGATGAAGCTGGCGATCGAGTCGGGGGAGGAGCTGACGAGATGGCGCCGAGCCGCCGGGCTGAGGCGATGGAGGCCGCCCGGATCCGCCTCCACGTAGCCCTGCGCGGTCAGGGCGGTCAGCAGGGCCTCCACGCCCGCGGGTTCGAGCCCGAGCCCGTCCGCCAGCGCCGGCGCCGCGGCCGCCTGGTCGCCCAGCGCGTCGAAGACGCCCAGGCGCGTCGCGGTGATCACCGCCCTGGCCCCCGCCATGGCGATGAACGTGTCGTGGAACGGGTCGGGATCGGACGCACGGCTCACCGCCTCAGCGTAGAGCCGTGGCGAGCGCGGATGCCTAGAATGCCGCCGGATGGCCCCCCGATCCGCCAACCAGGAATAGACATGGCCTATGTGATCGCCGAGCCCTGCATCGGCACCAAGGACAACTCGTGCGTCGAGGTCTGTCCGGTGGACTGCATCCACCCCACTCCCGACGAGCCCGGCTACGACGACGTCGAGATGCTCTACATCGATCCCGAGGAGTGCATCGACTGCGACGCCTGCGTCGAGGCCTGCCCGGTCGACGCCTGCTTCGCCGAGGACCAGCTCCCGCCCGAGTGGGAGAAGTACACCCAGATCAACGCCGACTACTACGCCAACCGGTAGCCGGGTGCCGGCGGGGGCGGATCCCCAGGTGGGCGGCGAGCCGGTGCAGCTCGTGCGGCGGGCGGTCGAGGTGTTCAACCGGGCGGTCGAGGATCGCC
>DATFPO010000057.1:0-7631 GCA_035264745.1 Solirubrobacteraceae bacterium
CCCGCTCGAGTCCGAAGAGACTGACGTACGTGAGCTTGCCATGTCGCTCGTCGCTGCCGTGCGGCTTTCCCAGCTCCTCGTCGCTGCCGGTGACGTCGAGGATGTCGTCCACGATCTGGAAGAGCACTCCGAGCTCGGAGGCGAAGGTGCGGTAGGCGATTGTCGCAGGTTCGCCCAGGCCCCCCACCAGCAGTACGCACTCGACCGAGGCGCCGATCAACCGCCCGGTCTTGAGCTCGTGGAGGTGGCGCAGCCCCTCCGCACCGGTCGGCGCGGCGCCGGCGATGTCGAGGAACTGCCCGCCGACCATTCCGGACACTCCGGTGGCCGCGGCCAGCTCCCGCGCGGCCGCCAACACCGCCGAGGGCTCCCCTGGCTGCTCGCCCAGGACCAGGCGGAACGCCTCCGCGTACAGCCCGTCGCCGGCCAGGATGGCGACGTCCTCGCCGAACGCGCGGTGGCAGGTGGGACGCCCGCGCCGCAGATCGTCGTCGTCCATGGCGGGAAGGTCGTCGTGGATCAGCGAGTAGGTGTGCACCAGCTCGATGGCCGCCGCCAGCGGCAGCACCGAGGCCGGATCCAGCTCGATGGCCCGGGCCGTGGCCAGCGCCAGGACCGGCCGTATCCGCTTGCCCCCGGCCAGCAGCGAGTAGTGCATCGCCTCCTCCAGCCCGGCCGTCGACGGCTCCGCCGAGAAGCGCAGCCCCTCGAGGTAGCGCTCGACCTCGAGCCGCAGTCCGTCGGGGTAGGACGCCACGGTCGCGGCCCGGCTCACAGGAGCGGGTCCTGACCCGGCGGCGCCTCCAGCTCGGCGGTCTCGCGCTCGAGCTCGGAGACAGCCCGGGCGGCCAGGCGCGCGCATTCGTCGATCAGCTCCGCGGCGGCCCGGGTCTCGAGCTGCCCGTCGCGCAGCCGGGCGGCGGCGTCCTCGAGCTGGACCGTCAGCTCGTCGAGCTCCGAGCGGGCGTCGGTCATGACCTGGCGCGATTCTGGCGCACGCTCTCGAGCGCCGCCCCGAGGACGCCGTTGACGAATGCCGGCGCGTCGGCCCCGCAGTAGGTCTTGGCCGTCTCGACCGCCTCGTCGATGGCCGCCTCCGCAGGGACCGGCTCCCGCCCGGCCACCAGCTCGGGATGAGCCAGCTCGAGTAGCGCCACGCGCATCAGGTTGCGCTCCAGGGGCGCCACCCGCTCCAGAGTCCAGCCCTCCGAGTGCCTGGCGATCAGCGCGTCGAGCTCGTCTCGATGGTCTTCCACGGCCCGGGCCAGCCCGGCCGTGAAGGGGCGCGCGTCGGCGTCGAGCAGCTCGTCCAGCGGGCGCCCGGTGAGGTCTCGCTGGTAGAGCGCGAATACCGCCGCCCTGCGTTGGTCGCGCCTACGCACGGGAGACGTACTCGCCCGAGCGCGTGTCGACGCGGACCGTCTGCCCCACCTCCACGAACAGGGGGACCTGCACGCGCGCGCCGGTCTCCAGGACCGCCGGCTTGGTCGCGCCGCTGGAGACGGTGTCCCCCCGCAGCCCCGGATCGGTCTCGGCGACCCGCAGGTTCACCGCGCTGGGGAGCTGGACGTCCGAGGGTCGCTCGTCGATGAACAGCACCTCGACCTCGTCGTTGGGCCGCAACCACTTCAGCGCGTCTCCCGTTGCCGACTCGGGACTAGCCAGCTGGTCGTAGGTCTGCGTATCCATGAAGTGGGCCTCGGTTCCGTCCGCGTAGAGGAACTGCATCCTCCGCGCCTCCGTCCTGACGTCGCGGAACTTCTCGCCGGCTCGGAACGTCCTGTCGATCACGGCGCCGTCGCTGGCCCGCCGCAACCTCGTCCGCACGAAGGCTCCGCCCTTGCCAGGCTTGACGTGCTGGAACTCGAGGATCTTGAAGACCGTCCCGTCCACCTCGATGTGGTTGCCGTTGCGGAACTGGTTGGTGCTGAGCATCGGCGCCTGAGGGTAGCTGGACCGGCGTGTCGCTCGCCCTGAGCGCCGGCGTCGCGCGCGAGGCCGACGGCCCGCCGACGGTCAACCGACGGTCAGCAGCTCCTTGGGATGCGAGGAGAGGATCCGGACGCCGTCGTCGGCGACCACGACCAGGTCCTCGATGCGCACGCCGAAGCGGCCGGGCAGGTAGACGCCGGGCTCGACCGTGACCACGTTCCCGGCCTGGAGCGCGTCCTCCGCGGCCTTCGACAGCCGGGGCGCCTCGTGCACCTCCAGGCCGACGCCGTGGCCCAGGCCGTGGCCGAAGCGCTCGCCGTGGCCGGCCGCCTCGATCAGCTCGCGTGCGGCGTGGTCGGCATCGCGTCCCGAGACACCGGGACGGACGGCCTCGAGCCCGGCCCCCTGGGCGCGGAGGACCAGCTCGTAGACCCCGGTCGCCTCGGCGTCCGGCCGGCCGCTGGCCAGCGTGCGGGTGCAGTCCGAGCAGTAGCCGTCCAGGTGGGCTCCCCAGTCCACGATCACCAGCACGTCGGACGGGATCACGGCGTCGCGCGGCTCGGCGTGCGGCAGCGCACCATGGGGCCCGGCCGCCACGATCGAGGGAAAGCTCGGCCCCTGGGCGCCTCGGTGGCGCATCTCGTCCTCGAGCGCCAGCGCCACCTCGGACTCTCGGCGCCCCGCCAGGCCGCCTTCGAGCACGGCGGACAGCGCCTCGTCGGCCAGCGCTGCCGCCGCTACGATCCGCTCCAGCTCGGCCGGCTCCTTGACCGCGCGCAGCTCCTCCACCAGGCCGCCGGCCGCCACCAGCTCGACGTCGTCCAGCTCCTCGCCGAGGCGCCGATGGGCGTGCACCGACATATGGGCGTCGTCGAACCCCAGCCGCAGCGGTCTGCGCTCCGGGAGGGCCGTCCGCAGTCCATCCAGCAGGTCGCGCTCGCCCTCGAGGCGGTCGAAGGCCTCGACCTCGAGGGCCGCGCGCTCGACGTAGCGGAAGTCGGTGACGAACCGCCGCACGCCATCCTCTCCCGCCCCCAGGACCGCCAGGCCGTTGGTGCCGGTGAAGCCGGTCAGGTAGCGCAGGTTGAACGGCTCGGTCACCAGGAGGGCGTCGAGCTCCCGGCCGGCGCCGAGCGCGGCCAGGCGGTCGACGCGGCTCATCCCTGCAGCTCCCGGGCCAGCCGCTCGAGGCCGTCGCGGTAGCTCTGCACGCCACGACCGGCGAAGGCGCCCAGGCAGAGGTCGCGCACCACCGAGATCCTGCGCCACTCCTCCCGGGCGTCGACGTCGGAGAGGTGCACCTCCACCGCCGGGAGCCCGGTGAGCTCCAGCGCGTCGTGGATCGCCCACGAGTAGTGGGTCCAGGCGCCGGGGTTGAGCAGGATTCCGTCCGCCAGGCCCTCGAGCCGGTGCAGGCGCTCCACGAACTCGCCCTCGTGGTTGGTGTGGAAGAAGCGCAGCTCCAGCCCCAGCTGCCGCCCGAACTCGCCCACGCGGTGCTCCAGCTGGCTGAACGACACGCCCCCGTAGTGCTCGGGGTCGCGGCGTCCCAGCTCGCTGAGGTTGACCCCGTGCATCACCTCGACCCGATTGCGCACGGTCATGGTTCGACCAGCTCCCGTACCGCCCCGAGAAGATCCGCCTCGGACACCGCGCAACCCGTCCGCGCACGGCCCGGCGCGTCGAGGAGCACGAACGCCACCGTGCCGTTGGCCCGGCGCTTCTTGTCCCGGGAGACCGCCGCCACCACATCCTGCGGGTCCACGCCGTCCAGCCGCGTGGGCAGCCCGTGCTGCTCGAGCAGCGACGAGACCTCCGAGAGCAGCGCGTCCTGGCCCGACAGGCGCAGTGCGGCCAGCAGCCCGAGGGCGACCGCCTCGCCGTGGCGGTAGCGCTCATACCCGGTGGCGGTCTCGATCGCATGCCCGACCGTGTGCCCGAGGTTGAGCACCTGGCGGCGGCCGGCATCGCGCTCGTCCTGCGCCACGACCGCGAGCTTGGTACGGGCGCAGGCCAGGATGACGTCGGGCTGGGCGGCGCCTCCAGCGCCCTCCCGCACCCGCTCCCAGAGGGAGCCGCCGGCGATCAGCGCCGTCTTGACCACCTCGGCGTAGCCCGCGGCCAGCTCCTCGTCGGGCAGGGTGAGCAGGCTGGCCGGGTCCACCATCACCGCGGCGGGCTGGTGGTAGGCGCCCACGTAGTTCTTGGCCTCCGGGAGGTCGACCCCGGTCTTGCCGCCGTAGGCGGAGTCGACCTGGGCGACCAGGGTGGTGGGCACCTGGACGAGAGCGACGCCCCGCTGGTAGGTCGCGGCGCAGAAGCCCGCCAGGTCCCCCACCATCCCGCCGCCGAGCGCCACCAGGTGGTCGTCGCGGGTCATGCCCTGCTGAGCCAGCGACCGCCACACCCGCTCCGCCGAGGCCGGGGTCTTGGAGACCTCGCCCGGCTCGACCACCACCGTCCCGGCCAGTGGCTCGACCGCGGGGCCGTGAAGCCTGTTGACGTTGGCATCGGTGACGCAGAACCGGCGTCCCTCCAGCGGCCAGAACCCCGAGCGCAGCAGACCCGGCCCCGCGTAGACCGGGTAGTCGCCCGAGGCGCTGCGCGCCCACAGCATGCGCACCCCCTCGGGCGCGCGGGCCAGCGCGCGCAGGGGCCCCAGCGCCTGGGTAACGACGCCCAGCCCCGAGGGGAGGATGGCGTCGGCGGCCCGCTCGTAGACCGGTAGGCGCTCGGCGTAGAGCGCCTCGAAGTGGTCCCGGTCGCGTGCCAGCGGCCGGTCGCCGTCGCCCACCCGGGTCCACGCCGTCGCGGGGTCGATCTCCAGCAGGACCACGGTATGGCGGGCCAGCGCGTTTCGCACGCGCTCCGAGCCGAGGGCTCCGCCGCCCAGCGCGACCACGCCTCCGTCGGCGCGCTCGAGCATCGCGGTGGCCAGCGCCTCCTCCCGGACCCGGAACTCGGCCTCACCGCGCCGCTCGAAGAAGTCGGCGATGGTCGTCCCCAGCTCCCGCTCCAGAAGCATGTCGATGTCCACCGGCTCGGTTCCCAGGCCGGCGGCGGCCTCGCGGGCGGCGGCCGACTTGCCCGCGCCCATGAACCCGATGAACACCAGCGCCGGCGCTAGCGACGCCAACCGATGCGCTCCTTGTAGACGTCCACGGCGCTCAGGACGTCGTCGATGTGATCTCCCCCGAACTTGCGGCGGTAGGCATCGGCCAGGACGAGAGCCACCATCGCCTCCCCCACCACGCCGGCGGCCGGGACGGTGGTGGCGTCGGTGCGCTCGCGCAGGGCGGGAGCCGGCTCCTTGGTCGCGATGTCCACCGAGCGCAGGGGCTTGGTCAGGGTGGGCAGCGGCTTCATCGCCGCCGTGACGACGAGGGGCTCGCCCGTGGTCATCCCGCCCTCGAGGCCGCCGGCGCGGTTGGTCTCGCGAAAGTAGCCCCGGTCCTGGCTCCAGAAGATCTCGTCGTGGGCCTCGGACCCGGGCTTGGCCGCCAGGTCGAAGCCCTCGCCGATGCCCACCGCCTTCATGGCTTGGATCGAGAGCACCGCCCCTCCCAGTCGCCCGTCCAACCGCTCCTCCCAGGAGACGTGCGAGCCCAGGCCGGGCAGCAGCCCGAACGCCCGGATCTCGAAGACGCCGCCCAGCGACTCGTTGGCCTTGCGCAGGCGATTGATCTCCTCCACCATCGCGGCGCCGGTGGCCTCGTCCAGGCACCGAACCGGCGACTCGTCGACCGCCGCGAAGTCCTCCGGGCGAAGCTCGTGGCGCAACGGTGCCCTCACGGCGCTGATCTGGGTGACGTGGGAGAAGACCTGCACCCCCAAGGCGCGCAGGAACGCCTTGGCCAGCGCGCCGCCGGCGACGCGCGCGGCGGTCTCGCGGGCGCTCGCCCGCTCCAGCACGTCGCGGACGTCGGTGAACCCGTACTTCTGGGTCCCGGCCAGGTCGGCGTGGCCGGGCCGCGGCAGGTGCACCTCCTCGATGTCCGCCTCCACCGGCCAGGGGTTCATGCGCTCCTCCCAGTTGGCGTAGTCCCGGTTGACCACCTGGAGGGCCACCGGGCTGCCGAGCGTGCGGCCGTGGCGGATCCCGGCCGAGACCACCGCGGCGTCCTTCTCGATCTTCATGCGCCCGCCGCGGCCATGGCCGAGCTGGCGACGCGCGAGGTCGCGGTTGAGGTCGTCGGGCTCTAGGCGCAGCCCGGCGGGCAGCCCCTCGACGATGCAGGTCAGGCCGGGTCCATGCGACTCGCCGGCGGTTGTGAGGCGGAGCACCATGGCGCCACAGGTTACGTCCGCCGCCGGGCACGCCCGGGCGAGCTCGACCCCCGGACGCGGCGCTCAGAGCCCTCGCCCGGCGTACCAGCCCACGGCCGGGCCCGCCAGCATCGCGATCACCGCGCCCGCGGCCAGGAAGGGTCCGAACGGAATGGCCGCCCGGCGCCCCCGGGATATTCCGCGGCGGGCGACGATGACCGCGCCGGCGACCGTGCCGCCCAGCAGCGCGAAAAGCAGCGCGACGGCCACCGAGCGCCCCAGGCACAGGCCCATCACGGTGGCCAGCTTGACGTCTCCCATTCCCATGGCCCCGGGGTTGGCGAGCGCAGGCGCCAGCAGCAGTCCGCCGGCGGCGACGGCGGCGATCGCGTGCTCGGCCAGGTGGCGGGGCGCGGTGACCGCCAGGATGGCGAGCGCTGTGGTCGCCGCGGGAAGCAGGATGGCGTTGGGGATGAGCCGCCGGCGCAGGTCGATCGCGGCCACCGGCACAACCGCCGCCAGCAGGAGGAGGTCTAGCCAGAGGTGGCGCCCGCCGCCCGGCTCCATGGAGGGCAGGGTAGGCCCGGCGTCGTCACGCATGTGGCGCGCAAGCAGTCCGCCCGGCGCCGGGCCTGCGGCCGGTTGGCGGCGAGTAGCCTGGGGCCGTGCTCGGCCGCCGCGTCGTGGTGGTTATGGTGATCCTGCTGCTCAGCGGCGTGGTCACGGCGCCGCTCGCCCCCTCCGGCGTCCGCAGGCGGCTGGGGACGCCGGGTGTCACCGCATCGCCGGCGACGGCGGAGCGCCCGGCGTCAGGCCCCCGGTTGAGCAGCGGTCGTGTCGTGCAGGCCAACGTGCGGGTGAGCCCGCGCCGTCCGCCGGTGGTCAGGGCCCGGCTGGGGGACCTGGTCGAGCTCAGCGTCGCCCTGGGCCGGCCGTCCACCGTCGCGCTGGGTGAGGACCGGGTGGAGAGCGGGGACCAGGACACGCCCGCGCGCTTCGACTTCATCGCCGACCGCGCCGGCGCCTACGGCATCCGCCGGCTGGACGACGACCGGACGGTGGCTCGTCTCGTGGTCGCCGGCCGCGGCCGTTAGTCGTCCCCCGCGTCGCGCCAGCGGGCTTGGGCGTCGGTGCCGGGCCGCCGCACGCCGGTCCCGTCGCACCATGGGCAGGCGACCTCCTTGGCCTCGCCGCCGAGCCTGGAGATCACGGTGCCGGTTCCCCGGCAGGGCCTGCACCGCTCCTCGCGCGCAGGCTCCTCCGAGCCGCTGCGGTCCGTGGATGGGGAGGGCACGGGCGGGCGAGCCTACCGCCTGGCGCTCTCCGCGCCGGGCGCCGCTCACGTCCTCGCCGCCGCTCGCATCTCCTCCACCGGCGCGGGGCGCCCGGACCAGCGCTCGAAGGAGAGCGCCCCCTGGCGCACGAGAACCTCC
>DATFPO010000058.1:0-10847 GCA_035264745.1 Solirubrobacteraceae bacterium
GTGAGCTCCTCGTCGATGATCTCGTTGCAGAGATCGATGCACTCGTCGCAGATGTAGACGCCGGGGCCGGCGATCAGCTTCTTGACCTGTCTCTGCGACTTGCCGCAGAAGGAGCAGAGCAGCTGCTCGTTTGAGTCCGTCGGACGTGCCATCGCTGCGCCGGCCGGGAGGCGCTCTCGAAGCTAGTGCTCCGAGATCACCCGATCGATGATGCCGTACTCCTTTGCCTCTTCCGAGCTCATGAAGTAGTCGCGCTCGGTGTCGGTCTTGACCTGCTCGAGATCCCTTCCGGTGTGCTTCGCGATGATCTCGTCGAGGCGCCGGCGCACGTCGATGATCTCGCGCGCGTGGATCTCGATGTCCGTCGCCTGTCCCTGGAAGCTGGAGG
This sequence comes from Solirubrobacteraceae bacterium, assembly GCA_035264745.1. GTDB lineage: Bacteria > Actinomycetota > Thermoleophilia > Solirubrobacterales > Solirubrobacteraceae > DATAEY01. Next base: position 389 of record DATFPO010000058.1, read on the forward strand.
AGACCTGGTGGATCAGGATCTTGGCGTTGGGGAGCGCCATGCGCTTGCCACCGGCTCCTCCCGCCAGCAGCAGCGCCCCCATCGACATGGCGATACCGACGCAGATCGTCTGCACGTCGGGCTTGATGAACTGCATCGTGTCGTAGATGGCCAGGCCCGAGTAGACCGACCCGCCGGGGGAGTTGACGTAGAGCGAGATGTCCTTCTCGGGATCCTCGGACTCCAGGTGCAGCAGCTGGGCGACGATGAGGTTGGCGATCTGGTCGTCCACCGGCGTGCCGAGGAAGATGATCCGCTCGTTGAGCAGCCGCGAGTAGATGTCGAAGGCGCGCTCGCCGCGCGAGGTCTGCTCGACGACCATGGGTACGAGTGGGCTCATCGTCCTCGCCTTGTTTCGCTTGTCCGCCCCGAATCCTGCCCGAGGCCTGAACGGACGGCCCGAGCGCCGCAGCAGCGACCGTGCGGCGAGTCTAGCAACCGGTCTGCGACCATCTGAGGGGTTCGCGGACTGCTCCTGGGGACGTCGCGGCGCGGCTCAGGAGCCCGGCGTCCAGAGCTCGCCGGCGCGCGGGCCGGCCGGCTCGGTGGTGTTCTCGGCGGCCTCCTCCTTGCCCGGTGTCCACAGCTTGTCGCGAGCCCGCGCCTGCTCGACCGGGATTGGCCTGGCCTCCCCGGCCACCAGGTCCACCGCCTTGCGGTGGGACAGGTCGCGCCGCAGCGGCTCCAGGCGCCCGGCGCGGCGAAGCCGCTCGAGCAGCTCGCCCGGAGTGGTCTGCTCATGCTGCGCGGAGTGCTCCAGCGCCTCGAGCAGCTCCTCCTCAGAGGGCTCGATGCCCTCGGCCTCGACGATCGCCGCCAGCACCGCCTCGCGGCGCAGCGCGCGCTCGGCGTCCGGACGCGCCTCGCTCAGCAGCTCGTCCTCGCTCTTTCCGGACACCTGGAGGTACGCCTCCCGCGACACTCCCTGGTCTCCCAAGGTCCGCACCAGCCGATCCCACAGCTCGCGGGCGCGGGCGTCTATGAGCGTCTCCGGCACGTCGACGCGCGCGCCCGCCACCGCCGCGTCCACCGCCGCCTCGCGGAACTCCGAGTCGATCGCGCGCCGCTCGGCCTCCTCCAGGCGCGAGCGCAGGTCGTCGCGCAGCTCGTCCAGGCTGTCGAAGCCCGCCGCGTCGGCAGCGAGGTCGTCGTCCAGCTCGGGCAGCTCCTTGCGCTTGACCTCCTTTACCGTCACGTCGAACCGCGCGGTCCTGCCGGCGAGCTGCGGCGACCCGTGGTCGGCCGGGAAGCTCACGTCGATTTCCCGGCGCTCGCCCGCGGACGCTCCCAGGAGTCCCTGCTCCATCTCCTCCGGCAGGCGGCCGGCGCCCAGCTCGACCAGCTCGTCGCGCGCCTCGCCCCCGTCCAGGGGCTGCCCGTCGACCGTGCCGGTGAAGTCGAGCACCACGAAGTCACCGCCGGCGGCCGGTCGGTCGACAGTCTCGAGCCGGGCCAGGCGGTCACGCAGCGCCTCGAGCTCCCGCTCCACCGCCGCGGCGGGCACCTCGGGCTCGCGCCTGCCCACCTCGAGCCCTCGGTACTCGCCCAGCCGAGCCGGCGGACGGACGCCGATCTCGATCGAGAAGCGAAGCGCCTGGCCCTCGGAGGGCAGGTCGGCCAGGTTCAGCTGCGGGTCGCCCACCGGCATGATGCCGGCGTCATCGATGGCATCGACGTACCAGGCGGGCAGCGAGTCGCGGACGGTCTCGTCCAGGACCGTCGAACGACCGACCCGCTGGAGCACCATCGGCGGCGGCACCTTTCCGCGGCGGAAGCCGGGCAGCTTCATCTGGCGGCCGATCTGCCGGGCGGTGTGCTGGAGGCGCCGCTCAACCTCGTCGGCCGGCACCTCGGCGTCGATCCGGACCCGCGACTCGGGCAGTTCGGTGACGCTCGTCGTGACCGTGGCCATGGCCGGCGCAACGATAGCGTCAGGCCCCGTGACCGCCCGCGAGGCCTCGCCTCCTCTGCACCGGCGCCTCGCGGCCTGGCTGGTGACCGGTCCGATCGGCTTCCTGGCGGCGGGAATCGTGGACTGGGCTGCGCTCGTCGCTCACTACCTGTGGTCGCGGGCGCGGGGACGGGATCCGTGGCCGTGACCGGTCGGGTCTTCGGGGTCAGTCCCCGCAGGCGCCCGGATGGGTCTCGCAGTACTTCCTGAAGTCGGCCTGCGCCTCGCGACCGTGGGCCGCGCGGCCGCGTGACTTGCCCACCGGTGCGGGCGTGCCGCCCGATCCCGCGGGCGGGTTGGTGGCGGTGGGCGGCGGCCCATGGCGGACGGATCTGGTCGCCCCCGGAGTTGGACCGGTCGGGACGGTCGCCCCGGGCGTGGTGGGGCCGGTGACCGCCGGCGTGACCTCGCGCGTCCCGCAGGCGCACAGTCCCGCGCCCACCACGAGGGCTCCCAGCGCCGCGGCCAGCTTGGGTACCCGAGCCATCGTCGGCCACCGTAGCAGCGGCCCGGCGCCGCGCTGCCCGCCCGGGCGCGGGGGGCTCAGCGCGCGCCCGTGGCGGCGCGCAGGCGGGGGAGCGCAGCGGTTTCGAAATCGCGGCTGATCGCCCGGACCTCGTCCGGGAAGCTCGCCAGCTTCACGTTGGCGGCGAAGTCCATCGGGTCGTCGAGCGGCTTGAAGAAGTCGTCGTAGTGGGTGGGCACGACGAAGCGGGGCTCCAGTCGGCGCAGGATCCGCCCCCAGTAGTCACGCGTGAAGCTGCGGCCGGCGATGCCGGCCAGGAAGACGTCGACGCCGCGGTGGCGGATGGCGTCGTCCTGGAGATCGGCGCTGCCCTGGTGGTAGAAGCTCGTGCCCGCCACGGCGACGTGGATGCCCCAGACGTCCCCGCAGCGGTAGGCGCTGGGCGACAGCCGGTCCAGGTGCTGGCAGGTCAGCTCGCCGTCGAAGGGCACCGCCAGCCCGAGCAGCAGCTTGGAATGGGCGCTGGGCGTGAAGCTGACCTCGAACGGCCCGAGCTCGTACCTCCGGTAGGGCTCAACCTCGACGGCCAGCTCCTCGAGCCCGTGCAGCCGCATCAGCCTGGCCAGCGAGCGCGACCCCAGCGCCGGGCACCGGACACGCCGGGCGATCTCCGGAGCGTCGACGGCATGATCGAAGTGGGTGTGGCCGACCAGGACCCCCACCACCCGGTCCGGGATCCGCAGGAAGCGGTCCAGGACCTGGCCGTCCGGACGTGCGGGCTCGCGCCGGATGAGGCTGCGCAGCGGCACGCGCGAGAAGTAGGGGTCGATCAGCAGGGTGTGACCCTCGTAGGTCAGCCGGTAGCCCGAGACCCCGAGCCATTCCAGCTCGAGCCCCGGCGGCAGCTCGAGCGGTGCCGTCTCCAGCGCCCGAAGCGCGTCGGCGTCATCGCGCTCCTGGGCGCGCCGGCCGGCGGCGAAGCGCGCGAGCGCCGCCAGGTGTCGCGCGGGCGCGAGCATGGCGGCACGGTATTGGCGCCGGGGACACCGGTCAAAGCGCTCCGTCATATCGGTGGTGCGGTGGCCTGGCGGCTCCCGGCGTGGGATAGGTTGTGACGCAATGGCGCGTCCCTGGGCGCTGGCGATCGCCGTGGCGGCTCTGCTCGGGCCGGCGGCGTGCGGCTCGGGGCCCGGCGGCCGACACACGACGGCCGGCAAGCCTCCCCCTCCGGATAAGCGGGCGGCGCTTCGCAGCTGTCTCAGGCAGGCGAGGATCCGCCTCGTCCCCCGCGGGCGCGTCCCGGTACGGGCCCGGGCCCCCCGCGTCACCGTTCCGGCCCGCTACCTCGGGGCGGCGGTCCTCCCCCGTGGCGGCGTCGTGCACCTGTGGCTGGCGGACAGCCGCTCCGACGCGGTGACCGCGGCAGCCGCACTGAACGCTTCGCTCTCGAAGGCCGGCGGCTCCCTGGCCGGGCAGGCGCATGCCCGCGGGAAGGCGGTGAGCGCGCTGGCCGCGCATGCCCGGGTGGGCGACCTGTCCGACGCCGCGGCCCTCGACCGCTGCCTGGCCCGGGCCGGAACCTAGCCGGCGCCGCGATCGCGCCGCCGCGCCGCGGCGGCGACTGGGGGCCTTGGCGACGGGACGGCCCGACCGGCGGCAGGGAGGTCGACTAGGGTGCAGGGCAGTCGAAAGGGGGGAGTGCGCATGACCCTCGGTACGGTGATCATCGTCGTCGCGGTCGTCACCTTCGTGGCGCTGGTGATCGGTCTTCACTACCGAAGCGGGGGGTTCCGCTTCGGGGTGCGCGGAACCGACGTCACCGCGCCCGATGCGGAGGGCGAGACCACCGACGCTCCGACGGAGTCGCCCGGCCGCCGCCCGGACTAGCCGGGCGGCCGGCTCGTCGGTCATGACGGTGGTCCTGATCACCGGCGCGGCCGCCGGCCTTGGACTTGAGACGGCGCGGCACCTGGGCGCGGGCGGCGCGACCGTCCTCGTGCACGGGCGCAACCCGGCGCGATGCGATGAGACGATCGAGGACCTCGCGCGGGACGTCCCGCGCCAGCGGCTGAGGCCCTGCTGGGCGGACCTGGCGTGCCTGGCCGACGTCCGCGAGCTGGCTCGGCGCGTGCGCGAAGGCGAGCCGCGCCTGGACGTCCTGGTCAACAACGCCGGCATCGCCGACACCCGCGGACCCCGGCGCGAGAGCGCGGATGGGATCGAGCTGACGTTCGCCGTCAACCACCTCGCCCACTTCGTCCTGGCCCTCGAGCTGCTGGATCTGCTTCGCGGGTCGGCCCCGGCCCGGATCGTCAACGTCGCCTCGGTAGGCCAGGCCGCCGTCGACTTCGACGATCCGATGCTCGAGCGATCGTACGACGGGTTCACCGCTTATGCCCAGAGCAAGCTGACCCAGATCTCGTTCACCATCGAGCTGGCCGGGCGGCTGGCGACGGCGGGCGAGACCGGCGTCACCGTCAACGCGGTCCATCCCGCCACCCTGATGGACACCGGGATGGTGCGCCGAGCGTTCGGCCGTGCGCGCTCCTCGGTTCAGGAGGGGGTGGAGGCGGTGGTGCGACTGGCCACCGCGCCCGAGCTCGACGGCGTGAGCGGGCGCTACTTCGAGGGGACGACGGAGGAGGTGCCCCACGGGCAGGCGCTGGACGCTTCGGCTCGACGCCGGCTGTGGGAGCTCAGCGAGCGGGTGAGCGGGGTCGTCTCCCCGGTCTGAGTCGACGGGACACCGCTGAACGGGTAGGCCGGACGACCCGGACCGCGCCTGGGCGGAGGCGGCTCGGGTCGGCTACAGCGGCCAGCTGTAGCTGTAGCCCTGGGCGATCGGGCCCTGGCGCTCGTAGAAGCGCCGCGCGTCATCGCGCGCGAGCCCGGTGTCCAGCTCGAGGTGGGTGGCCCCGCGCTCGCGGGCCCAGTCCTTCGCGGCCTCGAGCAGAGCCCGGCCGATTCCCTGCGACCGCCGGGAGGGATCGACCGCGAGATCCTCCACCCAGCAGCGCGGGCCGAACCGGATCGAGTGGAGATCCAGGTAGGCGCTGACCACTCCCGCGAGGCGACCGGCGCCGACCTCGGCGACGAGGACCGTGCTGTCGTCGGCCTTGATCGCCTCGGCCAGTGCCTTTCGAGCTCGCCTCTCGTCCCACCAGCGCGGCGTGTAGCCGGGTGGCTCGAACAGCCACTCGAACATCGCGAGCACCGCGTCGATCTCCGACCCGCACGCCGGTCGGATCACGAACGGCGCATCGTGAGCGGCGGCCGAATCAATCAGGTCAGCATCCCTCCGCCACGTGCCGCAAGCTACGCGACGAAGTGCCAGGTGGCGAACATCGCGCTGGTGTAGATCAGGCCGATCGAGAAGAGGACCAGGACGGCGACGAACCAGCGGCGACGCAATCGCCAGCCCGCCCACATGAACAGCGGGAACACCGTGGCCAGGTAGCGACTGGCCGAGGCCAGGGGGTGGTCGACCTGGGGGAAGGACAGCACCGGCACCGCCATGACCAGCGTGTAAACCCCGTACATCGGCGGCAGGCGGCGGAACACGCCGACCGCGGCCGCCACCGCGGCGGCGGCCACCGCGAACAGGCCGATCTCTCGCAGGGCGGCCAGCCGGCCGCCCGCGGCGCCACCGATGAGGTGCACCACCGCCTGCGCGGCCTGGATCCCGCCCTGCCACACCGCGCTGAGCGGGCCGTCGAACGAACGCTGGAAGTATCCCTGAGCCCGGAACGGGATCAGCGGGTCGCCATGGGCGATCCACAGCGACACCAGGTAGGCGACGAGACCTGCGGGGATGAGCAGCAGCCAGGCGACGTCGCCGCGCAGGCGGTACCGGGGTCGCCAACCCCCGGCCGGCGAGTGCGGCGCCTCGTCGTCGCGGGGCCCGTAGAGGTACAGGAAGAGCAGGACCGGAGCCAGCATCACCCCGATGTTCCGGGTCGCCGCCGCGGCCGCGCCCAGCAGCCCGGCCAGCCACCAGCGACCTCGTCGCCCCGACCACAGCGCCCCCAGGACCAGGGCCAGGAACAGCGCCTCGGTGTAGACGGCCGAGAAGAAGAGCGCGAAGGGGAAGAACGACAGCAGGTACACGGTGCGCCTGGCGGCCGCCGATCCCAGCTCCCGCTCGGTGAGGCGGTGCAGCATCACCAGAGCCGCGAAGAAGGCTACGAACGAGATCAGGATGCCCGCCACCACCACCGAGCCGACCACGGCCCCGAGCCAGCGCATCAGCAACGAGTAGAAGGGGAAGAACACCGGCTGCACGTCCTGGCGCAGGTAGCCGGCCACCGCCGTGTCGACATACCAGTTCGAGTCCCAGCGCACCGCCGGGGCGACCAGGGCATTGCCCACCGCCCCCTGGCTCTGGGTGAGCAGGCTGTGGTCGAAGCGCACGTCGGGACCCACCCCGAAGTGCAGATAGGCCGACACGCCGACCACCCAGATCAGGATCCGCGAGCTGACCAGGGCGATCGCGCAGTCGCGCGCGGCCTGGGAGCGCGCGAACCCGCTCAGCCGGGCGCGTACATCGCTCGCCCAGGTCGCACTGGTCACCCCCCCGGCCGGCGGGTCGGTGGTTCCCGGCAACTCCATCCGGCCGGCAGTATCTCGCCCCTCGCCCCGGTGGAGCAGCGCCACCGCGTGCTGGGCGGCACGGCGCGGGGCGGTGCCCCGCCCGCGGGGCATCTCGGTCCGTGCGAAAAGTCCGCACATTCCGGGGTCTTCGCTCAGCGTGGTCCGCGGCCGGTGCTAGCGTCGCGCCGCGTCCTGCCCTGACTGGGCGTGGTCCCTTCAGCGGGTCTGGTAAGGCCGAGCGCCCGATCCTCGATCGGGCGCTCAGTCGTCCAGCGCCCGCTGCGCCGCCGCGCGCCCGCCCTGGGGCGAAGCTCTAGCGCCGCGGCGGCGAGCGCGTATATGGTCAGCGCGGTCGCCCGTCGATCGTGGAGGAGGAAACCATGAAGCATCCGGCTGGCTTGCTGAGCGCGCTGATCGTCGTCCCCGCACTCGCGCTTTCCGCCTGCGGCGAGCAGAAGCTCAACACCACCAAGGCCGAGAAAGCCATCGCCCAGGGCATCACCCAGCAGACCGGGGCCCAGGGGGTCACGGTGAACTGCCCGAACGACGTCAAGCTCCAAGCCGGCAACAAGTTCACCTGCCAGGCCAAGGCCGCCGACGGCCGTCAGGGGAAGGTGAGCGTGACCCAGAAGGACGACAAGGGCAACATCGACTGGAAGCTCAACTCCTAGGCGCCGGAGCGATCGTGCGTCCCGAGGGGGCGTTGGCCTTCGGCGGGTGACGGTTAGGGGCTGGAGCGGCGCGCCACCGCCCGTGCGGTCAGGCGGGTGCGCTCCTCCAGCTCCAGGGCGAGCAGGACGATCGCCGCCTCGGCGAGCGAATCCAGGAGGGCCAAGTGACGGCGGCCCCGCCTCCGAAGAGGATCCCGATCGCCAGGCACCTCCGAGGGCTCGCCTCCCACCCGGCCCTCAGGCGCGACCCGCCAGGCTAAGCTGCCGGGGTGAACGCCGCGGCGCCCGTGCTCATCGCCTATGACGGCTCGGACGCAGCCCGTCGGGCGGTTCGCGAAGCCGCCGAGCTCTTCGGTCCACGGCCGGCGCTGGTGCTCACGGTTTGGGAGCCCGGCATCGCCTACTACTCCGCCGACCTGTCGCCGGCGGGCGCGGATCTGTCACCGACGCCGGTCGACATCGAAGGTGTGCACCGGATCGAGGGCGAGCTTCAAGTTCACGCCGAGCGAACTGCGGCGGATGGCCTCGCCCTGGCTAAGTCCGCCGGACTCGACGCGGAGGCTGTGACCGTGGCGGACGAGGTCGACGTGGCCGACGCGATCGTCCAGTTGGCGCGCGAGCGCGGCGTCGCCGCCATCGTCATCGGCTCGCGCGGGCTCAGCGGTCTGCGCGCGCGACTGGAGGGCAGCACCTCGAGGGCGGTGATGAAGGCGGCCGCCTGCCCGGTCGTGGTGGTTCACGACGACTGACGGCGAGACTCGCCGCCCCGGCAGGCGTCCCCGCGATCTTCCGTCACCTCCGGGCGACACCTGAGACGCGACGACGCACGTCGGCCTCGATGGGAGCGGCGACCACGATCGACCGCGCTAGGAGGTCGTGAAGCCCGCGCCGGCGCCTGTCAGTGAGGATCAGGAGGAAGCCCGCGAAGAGCGGGATTGCCGCCACTATCAGTGCCGCAAACCGAAGCAGCGCGGTCCGCGGACGCAGCACGCCGCCGTCCTGTGCGCGACAGACGCGAATCTGCAGCAGGCGATTGCCCGGGGTCTGGCCCGTGGTGGACCAGAAGGTCACGAAGTAGGCGACACTCCAAACGATGAACCCTGCGCCGCCCGTGACCGCCAACAGCTTCTTTACCTCGCCCGCGACCGTGAACACCGAGAGGACGAGGGCGACGATGGCGACCACGACTATCGCCACCAGGTCGATGATCGCGGCATCGATCGCGAACGCCAAGGTCCTGGTCACCAGGCCCTCGTAGGGAGGCGAAGCCACCGACGCGGCGCCCGCTTCGCGCGGAGGGCCGAGGTCCCGACGTGGCCGTCCGGCTCGCCCGCGAACGAAACGCCCGCGGGGCGCGCGGCTCATGGCGAGGTCGGCGACGTCGAGCCGTCCGAGGAGATCGCGGCTGGCGGCTTACGCCGCAGCCGCCGCACACGCTGCTCGAGCCACGCGTCCGCCCTCCGAGTGCGGACCCGAACTCCCCCGGCGACCTGGTCGGCGAACCCCATGCTCTGACTGGCGATCGCGTCGGTCACCTCCGGACTGTGCGCGATCTCGTCAACCAGATGCCAGAGGTCCTCGCTCTCCAGAAGACGGTCCACCACCTCGTCCAGCAGGCGGCTGTCCACCACCCGTCCGACCAGGCGCTCCATCGCCTCGCTCTCGAGCGCCGCCTCCGCCACCCGGTCGATCTCGGGACCCTCCAGGAACCGGGCCACGGCCTGCTCGAGTGCATCGCCGGCGAGGATGACGTCGGCAACCCGCTCCACGACGGCGTAGCGCACGACATCCCTTCCCGCCGCCTCGACCAGCGATCCCTCCAACAGGCCACTCAGGGCCCGGCGCGTGAGCGCGCTGTCGACCACGCGATCCACCGCCTCGCCGGCGATCCTCGAGCGCATGGCACCGTCGAGGATGGTGAGCGCCGTGTCGCTCAGGCGCTGCGCCAGCGCCCTGCGCGCTTCCCGCTCAGCCTCCAGCCCGAGCGCCACGGCGCCGGAGACCGGCCGAAGGGCCATCGCTCCGATCGTGCCGCCCAAGCGCATCGTCGACCTCATCGTCGAACCGCCAAAACCACCCGAACCAAGCCACCCGGGATTGGCTGAACCGTCGCTCACGGTTCAGAGGGTAGGGAAACCAACCGTCCACGGCGGGCGTTTCGCGCCAGCCGGTCGATCAGGCAGCTTCGTCGCCGTGCTGCGCCGATTCGGCGCCTCCGGTCGCCATCGTGGTCCTAAATCTTCACGCCGCGAGGAAGTTTGGCCGATGCTCGGTTTGGCACGACGAACCCCTTGCGGTCATCGTGCCCGCAGGGAACCCTGTTACGGAGAAAGGCGGAGTGAGATGAGAGCAGTAAGGCGCACGAAGGTATTGCTTCTGGGGCTCGGCACGACGATGCTGCTCGCCACGCCCGGTGAGGCGGCGGCTTACACACCGATCGGAAAGAGCAGCTGCCGCCTCGCGCCGACGTCTGGTCCGGGGCTGTCGTCAGTCAGGCTCCGGTCCTTGCCGCCACTGGGCACCCGCCACCGCGTGGGTGTCACTGTCTCCGGCGTGCAGGGCCGAGGCGGCCTGGTGGTGGTGTTCTGTCGCCGTCTGCCCACGGGATATCCGGCCCTGGGTCCCGCGCTGCTGCTGGGCGTCTTCCGGTACACCACGCCACATAGCGTCAGCCGGGATCTGCTGCTCCCGGCGTCGTTTCGGTCGGGCTCCTACAAGGTCCTGTCCTGGATGGTTCGAGCC
>DATFPO010000059.1:0-12488 GCA_035264745.1 Solirubrobacteraceae bacterium
TACGACCTCTACCGTGCGCTTCCGGATAGGCCGAGCGGGTGTGCGTCACTCCTCAGGGCGAATCGGGGCCGGGCTCTGTCATCCCCAGACTGGCCGTGAACCACTTTGGTACCGACTGCTGCGTTCATGTGGTGCAGATCCACGCGAGCGGGAGGGCGGAGACAACGGCGACGCCTGTGAGACACATCTGCAAGTTCTGGCGCCCGGTTCGAATCCGCGCGTCGGCTCACAACAACTACTGCACGGCGAGTCTCCACAGCGCATCCTGTCCCACCGGCTCGCGCTGGACCTCGCCGCGGGCGGCGAACGACAGCAGCTCCTCCTCGGCGGCGCCGCGGTCGGCGTCCACCAGATCGGAGGGGCGCAGCAGCGCCGCGACCTCGGCTGTCGTGAGTCCCTCCGGGAAGGCGGCCAGGGCCTCCATCGCGCCGGCCGGCGGCGGTCGCCGGTCGAGGGTCGGGTCGAGGTTCGCCAACACCGCGTCGTAGGCCTTGAAGGGTTGGAATCCCCCAGCCTCGAGCCGAGAACCGTCCTCGTGCTCGAAGACCAGTGACGGTGCCGTGTACCGCACCGGCCCGTCGCTCGAGGCCGAGCGGCCCTGGGCCTCGGTCGGCGACCCCTCGGCGCCGCGGGCCCGCGACCGGTCCTGCTCGTAGGCCTCGACGACGGGCGGGTCGTCGAGGCGGGAGACGACGGCCTCGGCGTCCAGGTCGGGGACCGTCTCCAGCGCCCGTCGCAGGTCGTCGGGGGCGTCGAGCAGGCCGATGGTCGTGAACTGCATGAGCTGCAGCGCCCGGAGTGCCGCTTCAGCGAGCTCTGGCGCCGTCTCCCGCGCCGCGACGATCGCCCGGCAGGCGGGCGAGGTGGCGGCCATACGGGGCTTGGGCTGGGTGGCGAACGGCATGTCGAACCGCTCGCGAAATGCGCGCTGGCCGAGCGTCGCGCGCTCAGGGGTGTAGCCGCGATCTACGTACTGCTGCGCGCTCTCGGTTAGGCCGATCAGCACCAGCCGCCAGGACAGCTGCTCCCCGAAGCGCCAGCGCAGCCGGGCGTGGGCCGGCCGGGCGCAGTAGGCCCACGGACAACCTGGATCGGTGAAGTGGAGAACTTGGATGCGAGCCATGTTGGCCGTGTGCCGCCGTACCCGAGGCCGTGGGCGGCTACATATCCAGCCTTTCTGCCGGGGGTGGATCCGAGCGGCTGACCAGCGTAAGCACGGCGATCTCCGGCGGCACCAGGAAGCGCACCGGCAAGCCGGCGCTGCCCACGCCGCGAGAGACGAATAGGTGACGAGCGCCTTCCTTGACATGCCCACCGCCGTAGCGATCTCCGAATCGCGAAGGAATGAGATGGCCTCGGACCAGCGGCAGGTTGACCTGGCCGCCGTGGGTGTGGCCGCTGAGTGTCAGCGATACCCGTCCTGGCACCGTGGGAAAGACGTCGGGATCGTGGCTGAGCAGCAGCACGGGTACCCCCTCCGGGACAGGCACCAATGCCGCCTCCAGATCGGGACTGCGCTCGCGTAGGTCGCCCACGCCGGCCACCCACAGGGGCTGGCTGTGCGCATTGACCGCGACCGAATCGTCCTCGAGCACGGCGATCCCAGCCCGCCGCATGGCACCCGCCATGCGATCGCCGTCATGGGCCCAGTCATGGTTGCCCAGCACGGCGAACGCACCCAGCGGCGCGCGAAGCAAGCTCAGTTCAGCGGCGATCGCCTCGTGAGTCACGACCTGTCCGAGGGGTACGTCGGGGTCTACAAAGTCGCCCAACAAGACCACTAGATCGGTCTCCTGCCGGTTCATGACCTTTACTACCGCCGCCAACCGTTCCTTCCCCACAGGGGGCCGCCGAGGTGCAGGTCGGAGATCACCCCGACGCGCACACCGTCGAGCTGGCAAGGCCACGCGTGAAGACTGAGCTGTAGCCGGCGAACCACGAGACGACGGGGCTCTGTCCAGAACGCATACCAAGCTGCCGCTCCGCCCGCTAAGGCGGCGACGATCAGCCAACGTTTCATGAACCCCGTCGCCTGTGCTCTCCACGCATGGTGGACAGTCTGGTCGAGCCGGCAACTGCGGTGCGGCTACATCCCCCCGCCCCCCCGCCTTCCGAGGCTCTCGAACGCCCGAACAGCTACCTACGCGTTCCGACGCCGGCTCACGGTCTTCCGCCGGCGTGGAGAGCGGCGCCTCGGGGGACGGATCAGATCCCAGCGGTCCTGGAATCAGGTCGGAATCACGCTGGCGCGGCCTATCGGTCGTATAGATAGCCTGCGTCTGATGGGACAGCTGATCAGAGTGAACACCCCTCGTACGCCGGAGCTGGTGGAGGCGCTCGCTCAAGCCGGGATTGCGACCCGCGGCTCGGTGGTGGGCGAGCCGGCGACGAGGGACCTCCCAGAGGAGAGCTTCATCGCCGAGCTGGAGGCCTCCAACGAACTTGAGGCGGTTGGGCAGCTACGCCAGGTTCTCGGCGACGAGGGCCAGATCGGAGTCGAACCGCTGGGACCGCCCGGCGACCTGCCTTCGCCCTCGACCCTGCGAGAGCGGCTGGACACCTAGGCCGGCAGATTCACGGCGTGGAGCGATTTGAGGGGGTAGCTCAGCGCTGATACCGATCTCCGGGAGGAGAGATGGCACGGAAGCATCGTGACGAGGGTGATCGCCACGCCAGCGACGAAGGTGGAGCCGGCAGAACCAGAGGCGGTTCCGCCGAGGGCCAGCTGGCAGCGAGCGCGTCGGCGCTCCTGTTCGCCGCCCGGGTGGTCAAGTGGGTGGCTTGGCTGTTCGCTGGGGTGATCGCTCTGGGGACCTTGTTCGCGGTGCTCGACGCCAATCCCCACAACGGCATCGCTTCCACCATCCACGGTCTGGCGGTCACCCTGGTGGCTCCGTTCAAGAATCTCTTCCACCCCGGGGACGCGAAGCTGACGGTCGCCGTCAACTGGGGCGTGGCGCTGGTGTTCTACTTGCTCGTGGGCTGGCTCATCGCCCGGGTGCTGCGCGCTGTTGCGGCTCGGGTGGCGGTCACCGAATAGGTGCCTAGCAGAGATAACGCCGAGCGACGGTACGCGCAATCGTGCCCGCGAAGACTGGAACGGTCGAAATCCGGGTAACGGTGGCGGTCTAAGTACTGACCGTGAACCTGAGCACGCGTACCGTTGGGGTCTTAAACTGAACCGTGATCGAGCCCCTAGCGCCTCGGTAACGCCTCGTGCCCGCACTGATTCGGGCCCGCTGCGTACTCCGGGTTAGGAGATTTAGCGGACCCCCGGCGACGATCGTGCCACCAGCCAGCATGTACCTGGCCGAACACTGGGCACGCGGGTAGGCCGTGATCTTGCAGGTGATGACGGCGAATCCGACGGGCCAAGGTTGCGGTGCGTAGCCAAGACGGTTACCAAGCCAAAGCAGGTTGTGCTGGGACCACAAAACATCGCCGGGTAATAGCGTTGGCCTAGGCGCTGCCGGATTTAGAGGGTTGGGAACGACCCGTTGCTTGATGCGCGTCTGCGTAAGCTTGATGCCGATGACCCTAGCGTTCGCGGTCGTGGGAGCTATGGCGGCGGCGGTCGTGACCACAGCAGCGAGCTTTAGTGCCTGTCGGTTGGTCATCAGGAGGCCAGACTCATGCGTACATCTACGTTTGAGCTGCGTCGACTGCGACGTGAAGGATGCTGAGTTCTTGAGACCTTACGCTTCGTGGTCTAGGTGGGCAACCGATTCGGCAACTTACGAGCCGCCAATGATCCCATCCGAACACATACTGATGGCGCTGCGCTGGCGCTTCGGCGCTCGTGGGCACTTTCTCCTCGGCCTCGCCTTCGCCTGAGTAACGCGTCTCGAGTGCGTTAGGTGCTGAGCGGCGCCTACGAGGGGCAGAAGCTGGTCTCCGGGTAGTGAAGACGCGACCAGAATGATGCGCCTGCGCCATGCTCCATACAGACGTGACCGAAGTCAGCGATCTCGCCGAGCCGAGGGATTATCTCGCGTGGCCGATCACGGCAGCGAAGCGTCCGCCGGGCGGGTCCCGGTCGCCGCGTTACAGTTGGACCGCTGACGATGGCGGGGAGCGGCGGTCTGTACGACGACGATCTGCGTCGGGGACTCGACCCGGCGCAGCTGGACGTCCTCGAGGCCCGGGCGGGTGAGGACGGCGGCCTGACCGCCGCCCTGAGCGAGCTGGCCCGGGACCATCTCGAGGAGCATCAGGCGCTGGAGTCACTGGAGCGCCGCCCGTACGACTCGCTGGGGGCCGAGCAGGTGCTCGACATCGCGCGGCGGGTCCTCGCGGGCCGGGTCTAGCGCCCCTCCGCAGGCCGGCCGGCCAGGTGCTCGGCGAAGAAAGCCAGGATGCGCCGCCAGGCGTCCTCGGCCTCGGTGTGGCGGTATTCGATCGACGCCAGCGGTCCGACCAGGCGGGTCGCCACGCCTGGGACCGTGCGGTTCATGAAGCTGTGACCGGCCCCCGGATACTGCTCGAGGTCGTAGGGGATCTCGCTGTCCTCGAGGAACCGGCGCAGGAGCTCGAACTGGGGCACTAGGTCACGGTCCCTTCCGCCGTAGCTTCCGACCACCGGGCAGAGGCCACGCAGGCGGTCGGTGGACTCGGGCACCCGTCCGTAGTTGACGCTGGTGGCGCGCATGTCCTGGCTGGCGCCCAGCAGCAGCGCGAACCCGCCGCCCATGCAGAAGCCGATCGCGCCGGTGCGCGAGGCGTCGACTTCGGGACGCGCCCGCAGCGCTTCGAACGCCGCCGCCGCACGTCCCATGCCCTGCTCGCCCTCGGCTTGCTTCAGGTCCCGGATCGCGCGGGGCGGGCGCGGGCCGGGACCGTAGAGCTCGGCCGCCAGCGCCGCGTACCCGGCCGTGGCCAGCCGCTCGCAGATCCGCTCGATGTCGGCGGTGAGCCCCCACAGCTCGTGGATGACCAGCACCCCGGGGTGGGGCCCCGGACCGTCGGGCAGCGCCATCCTGGCCGGGACGGCCTGCTCCGCCAGGCGCAGCTCGAGACGGATCGCCTCGGTCACCGCCGGCATTGTTACCGACTCCGGCCCCCGGCGCCGGAGCCCGGCTGGATCTAGGCTTGCGGGCGCGATGGCGACGGGGCAAGCTCGGGCGCGATGAACCTCGCCCTCCTCTGCGCCGCCGCCGCGGCGGCCGCGGGGCTCCACCAGGCCACCAAGCACCTGGCGGCGCGGCGCCTGGGTGCGCCCGACGCGAGGGCCCCGTAGCGCGAACCGTCCCGTGGATGATCTCGGGGAAGCTCTCGCTGTCGGGCGTCGCCCCGGATGCGCCCGCGGACGCCGAACCTCCAGCCAGAAGCGGTCAGAGGCTCCGTCGATCAGTGCGGGCGCTCACGTTCAGGAACGCTTCGAAGTCGCCCGTCAGCGCGTTCGCCACCGTTGCCTTCGCTTCACCCAGACCTCAGATTCCGGGTGGCGAGGCGCTTCCGTGCGGGAACGCGCACCCGGCGCGACCCTCTCAGATACGCCGGCCCAATGGAAGGCGTATCGGGCTAGGGAGTCGTGGTGGTGGAGGCTCCGGGGGTGGTGACCGTCCGAGTGCGGACCGTGACCGTCGCCGGCGGGGGCGGGGGCGGGGCGGGGACGCTGACGGTCTGCCGCGTCGGGGTGCTGGTGGTCTTCCCAGAGTGGCGCTTGGAGTTGGACAGGGCCACCGCGAGGGCGATGCCGGCCACCACCGCTATCAGCGCGATGGCCGCGATCAGACCGGCGCTGGGGCCGCCGCCCGGGCCCATGGGCCTCCCGCAGTTGGGGCAGCGGCCGGCGTCGGCGGCGACGAGCGCCCCGCACCGCGGGCAGCTGCGAGGTGGTTGCGGCCCGGGGGCTCCCACAGGCGCATCTTGACCCGCAGCGTCGGCGGGTGCAACAGCGCCGAGCGGCGGCGGCGCAACCTGGTCAGGGGACCGGCGGTCCGCCTCGCGCTCAGGCCGCCGCGACCTCGAGCTGGGAGCGGACGTCTCCGGTCACCGGCTCGGCGTGGCCGGGCCACGCCTGCCGGGGCTCCAGGGCCGCCACCTTGCGAATGCTCGCCCGCGCCGCCGCTTCGTCCGGAGTGAAGGCGGCGTGGGGCAGCCGCGGTGGACCCTTGCGGGTGGTCTGCGGGTCCAGCGTGTAGAAGCAGTCGGTGGTCAGGGCCAGCCGGTCAGACTCGCGGAACAGCGCGATCTGTCCCGGCGAGTGGCCCGGGATGTGCACGACCCGGAACCCCAGCACCTCGTCGTCCTCGGAGAGCGTGCCCGCCACCGGGGCCGGTCCGCCGTCCCAGCTGCGCAGCAGGCGCGGCATCAGGAACCGGCCGAGGAGGTTGAGCTTGGAGAAGTCGAACGTGTCCCAGCCGCCGTTCCCCTCGACCAACGGAACCTCGGCGGGGTGGCAGTGGATCGGCGCGCCCAGCCCGGGCGCGGCGCCCCGGTGGTCGTGATGTCCGTGGCCGAGGATCACCCGCGTGATCCCGCCCATGCGGGCCCCGATCGCCGACAGGCCGCGGGTCATGGCGTGGATGCCGGCGTCGAACAGCGCGACGCCGGCGCGGTCGCGCAGCAGGTAGACGTTGAACGTCTTGGCCGGGAAGCCGCCGCGCACCAGCCAGACGTCGTCCGCCACCGCTCGCGGCTGCGAGACCATGGCCCAGGTGGACAGGCGGGTGCGCAGGTTGAACAGCCGGTTCAGGCGCGCCTGCTGCACCGACTCCTGCGGGGGGAGCACGCCCAGCCCGCGGGCGATCTGCATGCCGTCGAGGAAGGCGTCGTTGCGGGCGATCAGCCCGTCGCGGACCTGGAGCACATCGCATCCCTCCAGCTCGATGCGCGCGCCATTGGGCGCCATGCCTTGGAAGCTCGACGGGCCGGCAAACGTGCCGGTCAGGCGGTAGCGGCAGACGTAGCGGTCGGCGCGGACGATCGTGTCCACGACGGTGAAGGTGAGGTCGGGGAAGGCGCCGAACACCTGCCCGAAGTAATCGCGAAGGCCGTCGGGCAACCCGATCCGCTCGCCGGAGATGATCTCGATCCCGTCGGGCGCCCAGCAGGCCAGCATCGCCTCGATGTCGCGGGCCGCCACGGCGGCGAAGTAACGGTCGCCGACCTCGGTGGCGGCGCTGGCGCGGGATTTCGCGGGCACGGGCACTCCCTCCAGGACGTGGGGCACCAGCCTATCCGCGCCGGCCGTTGCGGCTCGCCGTGGGGTGCCCGATCCGGTACGGTCGTCAACCGATGAGGTGCGGACGTCGGATCGCGATGCTGGCCGTCGCCATGCTGGCGGCCTGTGCGGTGCCGGCCCAGGCCCACACGCTGAGCCTCGGACGCGCCGCGATCAGGACGGCCCAGTACGCCGCCTACATCGCCCACGGCGTCGGGGCGCGGGGCTCCGGCGTGACGGGGTGCCACCGCTTCAACGCGCACGTCGTCTACTGCCAGTACTACATCGACGGGCTCTATCCCGAGGCCAAGAACCCGGTCCGCTGCCTGGTGCCGCTGCGGGTCTTCTACCTCAACAATCGAAGCTTCACCCTGCACGTCCACGTGCCGCCCGATCCGCCCGTGGACTGCAGCTCTCCCGCCGGCCCGGGTCCGCCGCTGCCGCCCCACTGAGGCGCGGCGCCCCGCCGGGCCGACGTCGCCGAGTCTCGGTCGCCTCGGCCGCTATTCCGGCTCGGGCGCCTCCTCGCCCGGCCACGTCCCGGTGAGGCCGGCGAAGGCGCGGCGGGCGCGGTGGTCCATCAACCCGCGCGCCACGCGGAAGATCGCGCCCTGGATGGCCAGCGCGGCGACCAGCTTGCGCTGGTCGATGTCCCGGTGCTTGGGCTCCGGGGGTTCCTCCTCGTCGATCACGCCCCAGATCTGGTCGAAGATCTTGCGTCCGATCAGGCCGGCGATCAGGCCGCCCAGGATGCCGATCGGTAGGAACAGCAGCTTCATTTGGTCTCTCCCTCAGCGCTCGGGCTTGGGCTGCCACTCGGAAAGCTGCTTGCCCAGTTCGCCGCCGGGCTGATTCGCGGCGTCCTGACGGGCGACAGTTCCTCCTCGCGCTCGTTGCACCCCAGCCCACGTTTACCGCCGCCGGCACGTCGGTAAACGCCGCCCCGAGGCGCCGGCGCCGCCGGGGACCTCGGCCGGCGGCCCTCAGCTCGAGCGGGTGGTTCGCACTTGATAGACGGAGGTGAACCCGCTCTCAAAGCCGCGCCGGGCAGCCCGCAGGTACAGCCGCCAGACCCGGACGCGCTCGGGCCCGGCGAGCCGCGTCGCGTCCTCCAGGCGAGCGTCCAGGCGTTCGATCCAGTGCCCGAGCGTCTGCGCGTAGTCCTCGCGGAACCCCTCGACATGATCGGTGGCGAAGCCGGCCCGCTCGAGCGCCAGCAGGATCCGCGAGAGGTGCAGGGGGGCGGCGTCGGGGAAGACGTAGCGCTCGGAGAACGGCCCGGCCTCGGGGTCGCCGTGGCGCAGGCGGGCGATCCCGTGGTTGAGCAGCCGGCCGCCCGGGGGCAGCAGGGCCGCCAGGTGGCGGGCGTAGAGGTCGATCCGGCTGGCGCCGACGTGCTCGACCATCCCGATGCTGGCGATGGCGTCGAAGCGCTCCCCGCCGAGATCGCGGTAGTCGGCCACGCGGATGTCGATCCGATCGGCCAGCTCGGCCTCGCGGGCCCGCTCGCGCGCTGCGCGGGCCTGGGGCTCGGACAGGGTGATGCCGACCACCTCGACGCCATGGCGGCCGGCCGCGTGCAGCGCAAAGCTTCCCCAGCCGCACCCCACGTCGAGGACGCGCTCGCCGGGGCGGAGGTCGAGCTTCCGGCACACCAGCTCCAGCTTGGCCTCCTGGGCCTCCTCGAGGGTCGTCGCTCCGCGCCGGAAGAGCCCGCAGCTGTAGGTCATTGACTCGTCGAGGAAGAGCGAGAAGAACTTGTTCGAGACGTCGTAGTGGTGGCGCACGGATCGCGCGTCCCGGCCCGGGCTGTGGCGGCGCCCGCGGAGCAGCAGCTCGGCCCGGGGGCGGGAAGGCGGGCGCTGGAGGCCGCAGGCCCGGGCGACCGCCGCGACCAGACGCAGCCGGGCCTTGGCGTCGAGCGCGGGCGGCTTCCAGCCGTCGACCACCTCGAGCGCCGCGTCGAGATCGTCCACCTCCAGATCGCCCGCCACGTACGCCCGCCCGATGCCCAGCTGGCCGGGGGCGCGGAGCGCGTGCGCCAGGGCGGCGGGGGAACACACGCTGAACGTGGGAGGCCGGCCGTTGCCTGCAGCGGTGGCCGCCCCGGTCGCTCCCAGGCCCGTGCCGTCCCAGAACCGGATCGAGAACGGCCGCTGCGGAAGCGCGGCCTCTAGCTCGCGGCGAAGCGGGGCGGTGCGGGCCAGGGGCATCGATGGACCACCGAAGCCGCGGAGGCTACGCCTGCGCGGTCCGCGCCTTGCGTGCCTGGCGGGCGGGGCTGATGCGGACGACGTCCCAGGCCAGGCCGACGGCCTCCAGCGCGCGGATCACCGCCGCCGAGACGTCGGGCTCCCAGCTGCGTAGGCCATGCACCGCGGAGGTCGGGAAGGCGTGGTGGTTGTTGTGCCAGGACTCACCGAACGACAGAACCGACAGCCACATGAGGTTGCGCGACTCGTCGCCGGTGCGGAAGCGCTGACGACCGAAGAAGTGGCACAGCGAGTTGATGCTGTAGGTCACGTGGTGGAGCAACAGCATCCGCACCGCGCCGCCCCACAGCAGCCCGGTCAGCCCGGCCTCGACCGAGCCGCCGATGGCCATGCCCAGGGCGAACGGCGCCGCCAACCCGGCCGCCACCCACAGCACGAAGGTCCGGTCCACGAAGCGGATCGTCGGGTCGGCCAGCAGGTCGGGTGCGTAACGATCCCGGGCGCCCCGCTGGGTGTGCAGGAACAGCCATCCCACGTGCGCATGCATCAACCCCTTCAGCGCCCCTCGCCAGCCTCCGCCGTGGTCGACGTGGGGACTGTGCGGGTCGCCCGGGCAGTCCGAGAAGGCGTGGTGCTTGCGGTGGTCGGCGACCCAGGAGATCACGGGGCCCTCGACCGCCGCCGATCCCAGCACGGCCAGCAGCCAGCGCAGCGGGCGGGTGGTGGCAAAGCTCCGATGCGTGAACAGCCGGTGGAAGCCGACGGTCACCCCGAGGCCGGTGGCCACGTAGAAAATGCCGAAGACCAGGAGGTCGCTGAGGTGCAGGAGGCTGGCCCACGCCTGCCAGGCCGCCACGCCGAGGGCCAGGAAGGGAACCACCGTGACGGTCCCGGTGATCACCCGGTCGCGGGTCTCGTGCAGGGTGGGCTGGATGTCGTCCGGTCCGGGGGCGGCCGGGCTCACCGGCGCCGGGACCCGGTCCTGGGTGGCGGTGGGAGGTGTGGGGGTCATCCGCCGCCCAGTCCGGCGAGTAGCACCTGGCGCGCGATCGGGGCCGCGGTCTCCCCGCCGAAGCCGCCGTTGACCACCAGCACACCGACCGCCAGCTTGGGCGCCTGCGCGGGCGCGAAGGCGACGAACCAGGCGTCGTTGGGCTGATCGCCACCCAGCTCGGCGGTTCCGGTCTTGCCGGCGACGTGCTGCCCCTGGATCGCCGCCGAGTTGCCGGTCGCGCCCTCCCCGTTGACCACCGCCAGCATCAGGCCCCGTACCAGAGAGGCGACCTGGGGAGTGGTGGCGCGCACCGTCTGCGGACGCTCGCCGTGGAGGAGCGTGAGCTCGGGTCGCAGTCCGCCGTTGGCGATGACCGCGCCGACGCGCGCCATGCCGAGCGCCGTGGCGAGGACCTTGCCCTGGCCGATCGCCGACGCGCCCACCTCCGCGGGGTCGGTCATCTGGCTGGCCGGCGGTATCACGTCCGGTTTGGCTCCCGGGATGGTGGAGGTCTTATTGAAGCCGAAACGCTGGGCCACGTCGACCAGCCGTCGGGCGCCCAGCTTCACCCCCAGTGGCGCGAACACCGAGTTGCACGACTTCGAGAAGGACTCGGTGAGATCGCCGCCGCACGCCTCGTCGTGGGCGTTGGCCAGGAAGCGCCCACCGACATTCGCGCCGGT
Source organism: Solirubrobacteraceae bacterium (assembly GCA_035264745.1). Classification (GTDB taxonomy): domain Bacteria; phylum Actinomycetota; class Thermoleophilia; order Solirubrobacterales; family Solirubrobacteraceae; genus DATAEY01. Next base: position 11,056 of record DATFPO010000059.1, read on the forward strand.
CTTGACCGGGAACTTGCTGCGCAGGTTGACGATCCCGGACTCCAGCGCGGCGGTCACGGTCATGATCTTGAACGTCGAGCCCGGCGGCTGGGCGCCGTTCAGCGCGATGCCCGCCAGCGCCAGCACTTCGCCGGTGCTGGGCTCGACGACGGCTACGCCCCCGAACTGCCCCCCCAGCGCGGACTGGGCGGCGCTCTGGATACGCGGATCCAACGACGTGAGCACGGGTGATGCGGACACCGGCTTGGTCCGTGCGAGCACCCTGCCCCCGGCCAGGAGCGTGCCGCCGGGCTGGCCCAGAAGCCGCGGGTCGAGCGCCTGCTGGAGGCCCGAGACGCCCACCGGCGTGTCCGCCGGGAAGCCGGCGGCGACCAGCGCGCGCTTGCGATCCCCCGTCGCGCGCCCCAGGTCTCCGGTGATGCCCGTGCTCGCGCCCAGCGAGCTGGGCACGCCGCCCGAACTGGCCAGCGGACGACCGTCGCGCGCGAGCAGCGGCGCGCGAGGTGCAGCACTGGTGTGGCGGGTGAGCCTGGCGCCGGCGGTGAGCCCCGGGAAGGTCAGGGCGCGCGACCAGCGCACCCACCTCTGCTCCCCCGGTGTCGTTCGCAGGCGCACCGTTCCCCTGATGGTCCCGAACGCCCGGGTGTGGACCCTGACCGGCACGATCCAGTCGTCTCCGGCCTGACGCAGCTTTCCGGTCGAGACCCTCGTCGTGGTCGACGTGGTCGCGGCGCGGCGGTAGGCGGCGGTGAAGGTCGAGAGCGGGATCGAGCGGCGTTGGGCCGGGTCCAGCGTCACGTACATGGCGGGGTAGTTTCCTCGCTGCCAGGCGTGCGCGAAGCCCTCGGCCACGGCACGCCCATTGTCGCCGCGGAAGTGCAGCAGGGCCAGGCCGGCGACGATCCCCACCGCGGCGGCGATTGCCATGATCAGCGGAGTTGAGGGGATCTCGGGCCTCCGCCGCCGCGTGGAGAAGGTGGCGCGCCGGCGACCGCGGCGCCGGCGGCGCGTTCCGCGCCCGGGCTCTAGATACGTGGGAGTGGGCGTCAACGGCGCGACGGTGGCCGGATCACACCGCTCAGCATAGGCGGCCGGTCCGTCGCGCGGCGCGCAGCGCGGCGCCGGTCAACGACGAGGGCGAGGCGGTGCTTCGGGATCCTCCGCGAGCGGTCTGGGCTGGTCCTCGGCGTCGGTCGGTTGCTGCTCGCGCTCGAGCTGCGAGTCCTCCTGGCGCTTGGCCTGGCGGCTCTCGCGCGCGCGTGTAGCGGTCTCCGCCTCCGCGGGCTGCGATCCGGTCCGGCGCAGGATGCGCTGGCGATCCTCGTGGCTCATCGCGCGCTGTCTACCCCCGCCCCTCGCGCGAAAACCGCCCGGTCACGCGCGTCCGGATCCCTCGGGGGTGAAGCTGCTCCACACCGTCGAGGCGGCGGCCC
>DATFPO010000060.1:0-5477 GCA_035264745.1 Solirubrobacteraceae bacterium
GACGCCACCCAGACGGTGTTCGGCGAGGGGCTCAAGCGCGCCCAGGTCATGCTGGTGGGCGAGATGCCGGGCGATCGCGAGGACCTCGCCGGCCGGCCGTTCGTGGGCCCGGCGGGACGGGAGCTCGACCGCGGCCTGGAGGCGGCGGGCATCGAGCGCCGCGACGCCTACGTCACCAACGTGGTCAAGCACTTCAAGTTCACTCCCAAGGGCAAGCGGCGCATCCACCAGCGACCGCGTCAGCAGGAGATCGCGGCCTGCCATCCCTGGCTGCAGGCGGAGCTGGACCAGGTCAGGCCGCAGGCGCTGATCCTGCTGGGCAGCACGGCGGCCAAGGCGCTGCTGGGCAGCGGGTTCACCCTCACCCGTCATCGCGGAGAGCTCCTCGAATCGGACCTCGCCCCCATCGTGTCCGCGACGGTCCATCCGTCGTCGATCATCCGGTCGCCCGACGACGAGACGCGACACCTGGCGCGCCGCGACTTCACCGAGGATCTCAGGGTGGTGGCCGGGGAGATCTCCGCCCGGCGAGCCGGGCAGGCGGCCGAATGACCGCCTGTTCGCCCTGCCACCGCGGTCGCTGATCGCCGTTGCCGCTACGCTCCTTCCCCATGTGCCGCAACATCCGCACCCTGCACAACTTCGAGCCCGCCGTGACCGACGAGGAGATCCGCGCCGCGGCGGTCCAGTACGTCCGCAAGGTCAGCGGCTCGACCCGGCCCTCGCGGGCCAACGCCGAGGCGTTCGCCGCGGCGGTGGACGAGGTCGCCCTGGCGACGTCGAGGCTGCTGGGAAGCCTGGTCACGACCGCGCCGCCGAAGGACCGCGAGGTCGAGGCGGCCAGGCGGCGCCGCCGGGCCGCAGCGCGCTACGCCGCCTGAGGCGGACCGCCGGTACCCGCCGGCGGCCTCGGTCCTACAGCGCTAGCCGAGCGCCCGTGGGGCGCCGGACGCCGGCCATCGGGCGGACGCGGGGCGCACAGCCCGGGCCGACGCTGCCTGGCCGGAGCGCTGCTGCGAGGCCCAGCCGTAGAGCCAGAGGGCGGCCTTCTGCTCCTCGGGCAGGCCGCTGGGCTCGATCACCTCGTCCTCGATGGCGTCCAGCGGTTCGCCGCTGGTCGCTCGCATGGCAACGGTCTCGCGCAGACGTACGAAAGGCATCTGATCTCTCCCCTGTTCACCGCGGGCCGCTCGCCCGAGCCCCGGTGGCCGATCGTCGATGAGGCGCCGCGGTCCGTGCGGCCGATGCGACGAGGATAGCCGCGATTGATCAGGGACTCTGATCTTTTAAGCCCAGGCTTAGCTTCCGAAGTGCGGTGGGCAACCTGTCGCTGTCGCGCTCGTCCGGCTCTACGCGCTCTACGTCGTCGCGGCGGTCACGGCGGGCTAGCCGCCGCGGCGCTCAGCTGCGGGCGGCCACGCGCCCGCCACCGGCGCCGCGGTCCGGGCCGGCACGATCCCGAGGGGTGTGCTCCTCGAGGAACTCGGCGATCGCCCGGTGCGCCTGGGCGGGCGCCTCCAGCTGCGGGATGTGACCGCACTCCAGCTCGACGTGGCGCGCACTCGGCAGCGCGGTCTCGACGTGGCGCATGAACCCGATCGGGACCATCGGATCGTGACGCCCCCAGATGAACAGCGAATCCGGCGCCAGCGCCCGCAGCTGGTTCCAGAAGGTGTCGGGGTCCTCGAGGTAGATGTTGCGAGCGGCGGCGTAGAAGGCATGACGCCCGCGCGCCGTGAGGTAGCCCCTGAGGAACTCGTCCACCCCCACCGCCGCCCACCCGTCGCCGTCGCCGCCCGGGATCAGCCGCCGGACGACGGGCTCGACCAGGGGCCGGGGCGTGGGCTGGACGAGCCCCAGCTCAGGGCGCAGCACCCGCAGCCACGACATCCACGGCCGCTCCCTCAACCATGCCAGCGAAGGGGTCATCAGCACCAGGGCGTCGATTCGCGCGGGCTGCTCGAACGCCACCTCGAGCGCCACCCGGCCACCCAGGCTGTGCCCGAGCAGGTGGGTGCTGTCGAGCTCGAGCGCGTCGAGCGCGCCGGCGACCCAGCGAGCCAGGAAGCGCGGGTCGTAGGGCCCGAGCGGCTTGTCGGAGTCGCCGAAGCCCGGCAGGTCGACCGCCACCATCCGATGACGCGCGCCCAGCGCCGCGACGGTCGGCAGGAAGGAGGCCTTGGTCCCGCCCAGTCCGTGGAGCAGCACCAGCGGCGGCCCCACCCCGGCCTCGAGCGCCGACAGCGTCCCGCGCCGCGTGTGTAGGCGGCGGAACCGCAGGCGCTCGGCGCCGGTGTTCCCGCTGGTCGCGGCCAGGAAGCCGACGCCGAGGCTGAGGTTGTGACGAATGCGCAGCCGCCGGGCGCGGAAAGCCGCCATTCCGCCCCGCAGGTCGGTGGCGATCCGCTGCCAGGTGTCCGCGTCGGCGCGCAGCAGGGCATCCGGCCGGGCCACGCCGGCGGGCTCCAGGCGCCGAACACCGTCGGGCCCGATCAGCGCGTCCCACGCGCCGTCCCCCTCCAGCGACAGCCGAACCCGGGCCGGGCGATCGAGCTCCAGGGCGCTCGGATCGAAGCGGTCGACCAGGACCTGGAGCACGTCGGCGCTCATGGCCCCGATCCCATCGGTGGTCTGCGCCAGATGCCGGTGATCGGCGCGGCGGCGATCGAGCGACCGAGGTGCGGGAGCCGCCAGGTGTCCTCGATCGTCCTCAGCAGGCTGTAGTGGGTGAGGACCGCGCTCGAGCGGGCTCCGGCGCGGACGGCCGGGCCGACCACCAGCGCCGGGATGTGCCCTCCCCCACCGGCCGTGTCGGTGACCGCGCCCTCGTCGAAGACGATGAACACCGCCGCGCCCGCCGGCCGCAGCACCGGCAGGATGCGCCGCAGCCAGGCATCCCCGGAGGCCACCGGACAGTCGTGCATGTCGTGGCAGAGGTCGGGCACCACCAGCGAGAAGGCCGGGAGCCGACCCGCGGCGACGTCGCCCCGCAGCCGGGTCAGCGCCACCACATGCGCGCGCCGCGCCGGGCTGGCGCTGATGCCGGCGAAGTACATGAACGGGTTGTGTCGCTTGACGTAGCGGCCCGACTGCGGGCCGGCGAAGCCGGTCGCCGGCAGCCCCTCGGCATAGACCTTCCAGCTGCGGCCCGCGGTGTCGAGCTGATCGGCCAGGTTGCGCGCGCGAACCGAGCAGACGATGCAGTCGGTGGTGACGCCGTGGGTGGAGCCCGACACCATCGCCAGGTAGTTGGGCAGGCTCGGATGGGCCACCCCGTAGTAGCGCGTGAGCAGGGCCCCGCTCCTGGCCAGGCGGTTGAACGTCGGCGCCTGCGCAGACCCGATCACCTGCCCGTAGCTGCGGTTCTCGAACACGATCACCACCACGTGGCTCAGGCAGGGCACGCGAGCGGTCGCCGCCGCCCGACACGGCGCCGCCGCGCCGGCAGCGGGCGCCAGGGCGCCGCCGGCGAGCACGACCGCCAGGATCCGCAGCGCTGTCAGACCGGCCGGTTTGAACGCCTGCACGCGATTTCTTTCGTGGCGCCGACGGCGGCAGGGTAGCGGTCGCGGTGGTTGGCCGGCTCCAGCGCCGCCGAAGTGGGTCAGAGCCGGCCCCGGGCAGCGACGGCCTGGGCTGCAACCACGGGTGCAGGCCCGGCCTCCGTCCCGGCTCACAATGCCCGCGTGCGGGCACGGCGGCCGACACTGCGGGGCTCGATCGCGGCGTTCTGCGCCCTGGGTGCGCTGAGCGCCGCCGGCGCCGCGGCCGCGCCGAGCCCGCAGCAGCTCCAGGACCGCATCTCGGCGCTCCAGCGCCGCGAGGGCGGCCTGCGCTCCTCCATCCGGTCCGACAACGCCGGCCTGCAGCGGCTGCGGGGGCCCCTCGCGGATCTGCTCGACCGGCTGGACGCCCTCGAGACGAGCCTGGCGATCGAGCGGCGCCAGCTCGATCAGCTGCAGGGCCAGCTGCGCGGCGGCCGCGCCCGGCTGGCCTGGCTCGAGGCCCAGCTGGCCCGCGACCGGGCGGCGCTGCGGGCCCAGCTGGTCGCCGACTACGAGTCGCCGGCGCCCGATCTGATCAACGTCTTGCTGGACTCACGCGGCTTCGCCGACCTGCTGGAGCGCGTCGAGATGCTGCGACGCGTCGAGCGTGGCAACGTCCAGACCACGATCCAGGTCAGGTCCGCGCGCGCCAGGGTCGGGCAACAGGTCCATCGACTGGCTGATCTGGAGGCCCGGCAGCAGCGCGTGGCCGAAGCCGTCCTCGTCCAGCGCCAGGAAGTCGCGCGGATCAGGTTCGGGCTGCTGGCGCGCCGGCACTCCTATGCCCGCGACCGGGCGAGCAAGAGCCTCAGCCTCGGGGCCCTGCGGGCCCGTCGCGGGCGACTGGAGCGGCGGCTCTCGCGCCTCATGGGTCCCATGGCGCTGGGCGGCCTGGTCCAGGACGGCATATACGGGTTCTTCCAGTACCCGGGGACGAACTACAGCGTGGGCGACGAGCCCGAGCTGGCGACGCGTCTCAACCGGCTCGGCAGGGCGCTTCACATCCACCTGATCGGGATCTCCGGCTATCGCTCCCCCCAGCACTCAGTCGAGGTGGGCGGCTTCGGCAACGATCCCCACACGCGCGGGGCCGCCTCCGATACCCCCGGCGTCGAGGGGGTCCCCGAGGCCACGCTTGAGCGATTCGGCCTCACCCGGCCCTTCGGCGGAGCCGCCGAGGCCAATCACATCCAGCTACTCGGCAGCGGCTGAGCGAACCGCCCGGGGGGCGGACCGGGCGGCGGCGGCGGCTAGTGCCGAGGGTAGGCGCGCTCGAGCAGGCCCAGCATCTCGGCCGAGGTCTGCCCGAACCCCGGGCAGCACGGGCCGCCCCCGGAGGGCTGATCCCGATCTCCAGGTGCGGGCCCGTCGAGATGCCCACGATGCGGCGGCGTGCGGCCCGATTAGTTCAGCGCCGGCCGGCCTCAGCGCGGCGCGGCGGGAGCCACTCCGGCGGCAGCCCCGCAGGGACCCGGTCGCCCCCCGCGGGCAGCAGCCGGTCGGCCAGCCCGGCGGCGGGACGGCCCTCGACGATCCCGGTCAGATCGCTGAAGCGCATGAGCGCCCAGATCGAGGTGCCGATCTGGAAGTCGGCGGCGTTGGGCTGGTCGCCCCCGATTACAGCCCGCCCGATCAGGCCGTCGACGTGGTCCAGGAGATCGGGAAGGCGCTGTAGGTCAGCCCGAACGGTGGGGTCGTCGGCGTGCGAGATGCGGGCGAACGCGCCGATCAGCGGCGGCTGCACCACCGCGGCCACCCCGGGGGCCGGCATGCCCACCCGGGCCGCAAACCAGCGGCGGATCGCGTGGCTGTGTTGAAGCAGCCACCGGTTCAGGCGGCGCGGGACCGGCTGGAGCTCGCGCTCGCCCCACGACTCGGCCTGGACGACGGCCTGGCGCGCCCCGGAGTCGGCGGGAAACAGCGGCGGCTCGG
>DATFPO010000061.1:0-8700 GCA_035264745.1 Solirubrobacteraceae bacterium
CGCTCGGCGGCGCACACGACGTCGCGGCCGAGCTGCCCGCCGGCTCCAGTCACCAGGATGCGCATGGCGCTAAGGCATAGCGCAATCTGGACGCGGGCCGCTGTGGCGTCAGCGACCGAAGCGCGCCCGCGCCGCCCCGACCCGGGGGCCGGTACCGGAAAGCCGCTAGTTGAGCTTGCCGATCTTGAAGATCTTGGTGCCGCAGTCCGGGCACACACCCTGGATCGCCGGGCGACCGTTCTTCATGGTCACCTGCTTGGCGTCCTGGATCTCGACCTTCTTGCGTTCCTTGACGCAGTAACCCTCTGGCATCGACCACACTCCTAGGTGGGGGTTGACGACTCGCTGCCAGGCGAGCCGGCAACCGCGAATCTAGGGCATCGACCGGACGGCCGGGCACAAATTTCTTGCAACAAGAGTCACAAGGCTCAATGGATGCCGATCTCGCTGTTGTCGCCGACCATGAATCGGTAGGCCCGCGGCTGGCGACGATCCCGGTGCACCGAGACGTTTCGGCCCAGCAGCGACGACTCCATCCGCCCGGCCAGCCCTCGCACCGATGACCCCTCAAGCAGGATCGAGTGCTCGACCTCGGCGTGCTCGATCACGCAGTCCTCACCCACCGCGGTGTAGGGACCCACATAGGCGTCCACCAGCCGCGCCCGCGCGCCGATGACCGCCGGGCCCCGCACGCTGGCACGCTCCAGACGAGCGCCGGCTTCGACCACGACCCGACCGTCGACCTGGGAATCCGCCAGCTCGCCGTCGACGCGTCCCTCGATGGTGTCCAGCACCAGCCGGTTGGCCTCCAGGATGTCCTCCTTGCGGCCGGTGTCCTTCCACCAGCCTTCGACGATGTGCGGCTCGACCCGCCGGCCGCCGTCGACCAGATGCTGGATGGCGTCGGTTATCTCCAGCTCTCCCCGCTGCGACGGCGCAATCGCCCGGGCCGCCTCGTGGATGGCGGCGGTGAACATGTAGACGCCGACCAACGCCAGGTCGGTGCGCGGCTCAGCCGGCTTCTCGGCCAGGCGAACCACCGCTCCGTCGGCCAGCTCGGCAACCCCGTAGTTCTCGGGGTCCGGGACGTGGGTGAGCAGGATCAGCGCGTCCGGCTCGTGACGCCGGAAGGCCTCGACCAGGTCGTCGATCCCTCCCTGGAGCAGGTTGTCGCCCAGGTACATGACGAACGGCGACCTGCCCAGGAACCCCTCGGCGGTCAGCACGGCGTGGGCCAGCCCGAGCGGCTCGTCCTGCAGGATGTAAGTGATGCTGACCCCGAAGCGCGACCCATCGCCCGCCGCGGTGCGGATCTCGTCGCCGGTCTCGGGTGCGATGACCACGCCCACGTCCCGGATGCCGGCGTGGGCCATCGCCTCCAGCCCGTAGAACAGCACCGGCTTGTTGGCGACCGGGACCAGCTGCTTGGCCGACGTGTGCGTGATCGGACGCAGCCGCGTCCCGCGACCGCCCGACAGGATCAGGCCCTTGAGCGCCTCCACGGTCGGGGAAGCTAGCGGTAGCGCGCCACCCTCGTCCGCGCCCGGACCGCTCAGTGGACGCCCTGCAGCTTGCGGTGGTCCCAGCTGGCCACCGCCTGGGGGACCAGCTGCAGCCCCACCCGCTTGGCCGCCTGGGCCCTGACGCTGTCCAGGAAGTCCTCGCCCACCGCGGCCTCGCCCTGGCTGTAGCGGCGGAAGATCTCGGCTCCCAGCTCCGCCACCGCGTCGGTCGCCCGGTGGATCACGGCCTGGGCCTTGATCATCACGCCTCGCAGCTCCTCGTAGGCGTCGCCGGCCTCCACCTGGGCGGTGGCGTGGGGATCGCGCTCCAGGTTGCGCACCTTCTGGGACTTGGCGTACGTCCAGGCCCACAGCTCGCCGTCGCGGACCACGTACCAGAGCGGCATGAGATGGGGCCAGCCGTCTTGGCCGTTGGTGGCGCAGACCATCACGCGCTGCTGGTCGAGGAACGAGGCGATCTCCTCGTCGCTCATGCGGATCTGGTCGCGGCGGCTCACGCCGAGACGGCGGCGGCACCCAGGCGGGCGGCGGCGTCGCGCACCGCCTCGCGGGCCTCGGCGGGCTCGAGCACGGCGGCGTCCCCGACCTCCTTGAGCACCTCGCGCACCAGCCAGCCCGCCCCCGCGAACGCGAGCTCGACCACCACCGACCCGTCCGCCAGCTCGGCCACGACCGGTCGCTCCTCGCGCGCCCAGCGAGCCCGGTCGGCCGAGACCCAGACGCGGGCCCGGCGGGACGCCTCGACCTCGCCGGTCCGCGGCCAGCCGTCGAGGTCGGCGGCGGGATCGATCTCCGGCCGCGGGTCGAAGCGCTCGTCGCTCACCGTGGCCCGCTTGATCCGGTCCAGGCGGAAGTGGCGCACGCTGTCGCGAGAGGGGTCGAACGCCGCCACGTACCAGCCCTCGCGGCCGTTCATCAGCGCGTAGGGCTCAACCTCGCGCTGGGAAAACTCGTCCTCGTTCTCCTTGTAGTACTCGATCCCGAGCAGGCGGCGCCCGGCGATGGCGGCGGAGACGACCGCGGCGATCTCCGAGTCGTCCCCGGCGCTGCTCGCGACCTGGAGCCCCTCGTCCACCGGGTCCTCGCCCAGCGCGGTCACGATCTTGTCGCGCGCGGAGGTGAGCGACCCCTTGGGAATGTGCTCCCCGATCAGGTCGATTGCCGCCACCAGCGCCTTGGCCTCGATTGGCAGCAGCCGCGCCGGTCGGGCGAAGCTGTCCGAGTAAGCGTCGGGATCGACCTCGATGCTGCCGTCGGGCGTGACCTCGGCGTAGAGGATGTAGGACCCCGCGCCGAAGTTAACGACGTTGAGAACGCTGATGTCGTCACGCAGCTCCTGATCGGATATCTGGAGGCGCTCGCAGACCTCGGCCACGTGCGGGGTCTGGCCGGCTCGACCGGCCTCGATGAGAATCGATGCGAGGGTGACCAACCGGGCGAAGCGCTCAGGGCGGATCGCCGCCTCGTGGCCGTCCGGCTCGTCCTCCGCTCCCGCGGCCTCCGGCGCCTCGAGCCGCCCCTCGGCATCGGGCTCCAGCACGGGACCCAGGCGCGGCTCGCCTCGGTGCAGCTCCTCCAGGCGTGCCACCCGGTCACCCAGCGCCTGCACCAGCTCGGGCGGTCCCACCAGCCGGGCGTGCTCCCCCAACCCGAGGACCCACGACAGCAGCGCCCGCTGGTTCGCGTACGGGGTGATGAACAGGCGCCCGTCGCCGGTGTCCTCGAAGCGGCCGTAGTGGCCGAAGTGGCGCTCCACCTGCCAGGCGATGCGGTCCGAGATCAGGACCTCGGCCTCACCCCGCGCTTCGCCGAACTGCCAGGGGATGCGGTCCGCGTACGCGCGGGGATCGAAGTCGGCGGGACGCTGGAAGTCGTGCTCGGCCTTGGTGGCGTAGGCCACCTTGCCGCGCATCCGCGACAGTCGAAACACTCGGATGTCGTCGCGCTCGTGGGAATGGCCGACCATGTAGAACTGGCCGCCCTGGAAGAGAAGCTGATAGGGATCGACGCGCCGCTCGCCGGTCTCGTCGCGGTCCATCGTGTAGTAGTCGAAGACGATCGTCTTGCGGCGCGAGATCGCGGTGTCGATCTTGACCAGCCGCTGTGAGATCGCGTGTCCGCCCGCGGAGGCGGTGATCCCCAGGGCGATCGAGCGCTGCTCGGCGGCGCGGAGCGGACTGGGCCGTCCCCAGGAGATCTGCTGCAGCGCCAGCCGCAGCGGCTCCGCATAGGCGAACTCACCGTCCAGCAGCGAGAGCGCGGTCTGCAGGGCCGCCAGCTCGGAATTGGTGAACTCGATCGCCGGCAGGTAGAAGTTCTCCGGCGGCAGGGAGTAGCTCTCCTGCTCGGCGGCTCCGTCCAGCGGCTTGGCCACGCAGAGCTGGATGCCCAGCGATTCCAGCTCGGCCCGGTCGGCGTAGAAGCGTCGGGCGAACGCGTCCTCGTTCATGCCGCTGTAGCCCTCCACCGCCTGACGGATCTCCGGCGCGGTAACCGGCCGGCGCTCGGCCATCAGGAACGAGATCAGCGAGAGCTGGCGGATGAGCTTCTCGGTGTCCTTCGCCATGACCCGACAAGATAAGAAACCGCGCCCACTGCCAGCGGCGGCCGGGCACGGATGGACCGGTATTTGCGGAGATTCGGGTCGGGCGGCTAGGCCGCTTCGCGGCCGGCGAAGAAGGCGCCGGCTCCCAGGACGCGGTCGAACGACGACCAGCGCTGTCCCTCCGTGAGCTGCTTCTCGAGGCGATCGAACGAGCCCAGCCGCCCACCCAGGTTGTCGACCATGTGGACCAGCGTGGCCTCGCGCGTGCACGGGACCACCGGGCTTCCGTGCTCGAGCGCCCCGTGATGGGACAGGATGATGTGCAGCACCGCCTGGCCCAGCGCCGGCGGGAAGCCCTCGATCCGCTCGATGGCGCGGCGCACCCGGTAATAGCCGAGCGGGATCTCGCCCTGGAGACGACCCTCGTCGGTGAGGTCGATGTCCGGGGCCGCGGTGTAGGCCTCGAGCTTGCCGATGTCGTGGAGCAGCGCGCCGGTCACGGCGATGTCGCGATCCACTCCCGGGAACGTGGCGGAGATGGCGCTCACCGCCTGGGCGACCATCAGCGAGTGCTCCAGCAGCCCGTGACGGTAGGCCTCATGGTTGTACTTGGCGGCGGGCGCGACTCGGTAGCGCTCCCAGACCGGTGAGCGCTCCCCCAGGAGGTCGTCCAGCAGCTCGCTCAGGTGGGGGTCCTGGATCGTCTCGATTAGCGAACGCAGATCCCTCTCCAGCTGGCCGACGTCGTGGGCCGGCCCGTCGAGCAGGTGGCGTGGGTCGTACTCGCCGTCGCGCGCCGGCTGGAGGACGTCGATGACCAGCTGCGGCCCGTACCTGGCGTGGACGGAGTAGCGGCCCGTCACCCGAGCCGGGTGACCGCACGGCGTCTGGGCGGCGGCGTCGGGCCCGCCCTCCCACATCACGGCGGGGACGGTGCCGGTCCGGTCGCCCAGGACCAGCTTGAGGTACTCGCCGCCGGCTCGCGTGCGGCGCAGCTCGACCTCGCGCACCAGCAGCACGCAGTCGACCGCCTGCCCGTCTTGGAGCTCTCGCACCAGCACGCGCGCGACCTTAGACACGGAGGCGGACGGGTTACGGTAAGAGCTCATATGGTCCCGGTCGATGCCGTGAGGCGGTGACTGACGTGGCTCAGACGGCGCTCGTGACGGGTGGAACCGGCGGACTCGGCGTCGCGGTGGTGGAGCGCTTCCTGCGCGACGGCTGGCGCGTGGTCGTCCCCTGGCTGGCGCAGCGCGAGCTGGAGCGCCTGCCGGCGCGGGAGGGTCTCGAGCTGTGCCGCGCCGACCTCTCCGACCCGTCCGAGGTGGGAGACGTCGTCGCCACGGCCGGCGCCGCGGCCGGCGCGCCGCTGACGGCCGTCGTCAACCTCGTGGGCGGATTCGCCGCCGGCCCGCGCGTGCACGAGACCCCCATCGAGGACTTCGAGTCCCAGTTCCGGCTCAACCTGCGCCCCACCTATCTCGTCACCCAAGCGGCGCTCCCGGCGCTGGTCGAGGGCGAAGGCGGCGCGATCGTCTGCGTCTCGACCCGGGCCGCGCTGGAGCCGTTCCCCGGGGCAGCGGGCTACGTGGCCTCCAAAGCCGCTGTGCTCGCCTTCGTGAGGGCGCTGGCGGTCGAGTACCGCGACGACGGCGTCCGCGCCAACGCGATCCTGCCCAGCGTCATCGACACTCCGGCCAACCGCAAGGCCATGCCCAACGCCGACCACTCCCGCTGGGTCGGGCCGGAGGAGATCGCCGGCGTGATCGCCTTCCTCTGCTCGCCGGAGTCGTCCCCGACCAGCGGCGCGGCGATCCCCGTCTACGGTCGCGCTTGACCTGTCCGGCGCCCCCCGGGCCGGGTAGGCTGCGGTCCGAGAGGAGGGTGAAATGCACGCCAGACTGAGCCGCTACGCCGGGCTTCCGCCCGAGCGCATCGAGGAGACCATCCGCCAGTTCGAGGCCGAGATGCTCGAGGAGCTCGAGCAGCAGAAGGGCTTCGAGGGCATCACGGTGGCGGTGGACTGGAAAGCCGGCCGGGCCGCCGTGATCACCTACTGGGCCACCATCCAGGATCTTCGCGCCAGTGACCGGCTGGCCGAGGACGCGCGCGCCCAAGCCGAGGTGACCGCCCGCCCGTCGCGCGAGCCGATCGTGGACCGATACGAGGTCGTCCTACGCAAGCCGTAGGGGCGTCGAGCCGGAGGCGCCGCTTCAGCCGCCGGGCCGGCGCCCGTAGAACTCGATCGCGCGGCGGCCCAGCGCCTTGGCCTGACGAGCGTCGCCGAGCGAGTTGACAGCGATGGCGAAGCCCGGGATGGACCGGCCGAGCCGTTTGCCTGCGGTTCGACCGGTCAGCCGGGCCAGGGTGCGGTAGAGCTTCTCCTCGCGGGCCAGGCGGCTGCCGGCATAGGCCATCGCCAGGCCCGGGCCGACGCCGTCGAGCGCGCGACGGGCGGCCGGCGGGTCGCGGTAGAGCCCCTCGATCACCAGGTACTCGGCCGGGCGCAGCGGGTCGTGGGGGTCGAGCCCGTGGGCAGCGGCGATGAAGAACACCATTCGCGACTGGATCCAGGCCTGCGCGAGCAGGTCCGGGATCGCGGTCAGGATTCCGCCCACCCCGGTGACCGCGCCGGTGAGGCGCGCGAGGTTGACGTGGCGCTTGACCGCCATCCTCGCCAGCGCTCGAGGCTCATCGGCGTAGAACGTGCGCCGCTGGGCCAGCCACGCGGCCGCGGCGGGACCGTGCCGCTGGGCGGCGGCCAGCGCGACATGCTCCGCGGCATGCGCCGGATCGGCGGACAGGGCGGCGAGCAGCGACCGGGGCGGGCGCGTCGCCTCGTAGCGCTCGAGCTGCGAGGCCTCCACCGGATGCGTCGCGGTCAGGCGCGCTCGCCCGCCGCGGCGGCGCGCTCGCGGAAGAACCGCGCCAGGCGCTCGTCGCGGACCAGGCGCCCGGCCGCGATCTCCTCCTCGGCCTGCTCGTCGTCGACGGTCAGGGCGTCGTAGTAGTCGCGCAGCCGCCCGGCCTGCATGATCTGGATCATCTCGCGGTACTGGGCGCTGACGTTGCCGGTGCGGTCCTCGGAGGTCTCGTCCGGCAGCGCCTCCGCGGCGTTGCGCACGCGAGTCTCGAAGCTGGGGTAGCTGCGCACCGAGTAGTGCAGGATCTCCAGCGGCGCCGGGTAGGACTTCGGCGCCACGCCGTCGACGGTGATGCGGTGAGAGCCGGTCCCCACGCTCACCTCGGCGGCGCCGCGATGCGCCACCTTGGGCAGGATGAGGCGCCCGATCAGGTTACGTCCCTCGTTGTCTCGGAGCAGCATCCGCTCGTAGAAGGGCTCGTCCCCGTCCGGGCGGGGCACGAAGTTGAGCTTGCGCGCCATCACGGACTGCACGTGATCGGGCTGGGAGGCGAACAGCTCCTTCAGGTCGTGGTACTCGGTCGGCCACCAGAACTCGTCGGCGTCGTTGTCGATCACCCAGTCGGCGCCGAACTCGGTGGCGGCCAGCCGAGCCATCCGCGTGCGCCAGATGTGCTGGGCGAAGTCCGTCGAGGGCTCTCGGATCAGGTGCACATGGCCCTCGCGCTGGTAGCGCTCGAGGATCTCCGGGGTCGCATCGCTGGAGTTGTTGTCGGTGGCGACCACGAAGTCGACACCGCGCTCCAGGTGGTAGATGAGGTTCTCCTCCACCACGTCCTCCTCGTCGCGGGCGAGCACCGTCATCACGAGCTTCACGGCGCCACCCCCCCGGCCGACGCGGGATCCGCCACCGCGGCGGCCTGCGAGCCGCCGCCGGCGGCCGCGCCGCCCGCCAGGTGGCGGAAGTTGGGCCAACGCGAGACGTCGACCTCGGGGCACAGGTCGATCAGCCGGGCCACGTCGTCCTCCAGGCGCCCGATCAGGTCGGCTCGCATGGCCTCGTCAAGGTGCGGCTTGGGGTTGGGCGGGCGCCTGCGCTCGGTGGCGCGCGGCGGCAACTGGTCGAACGGCTCGAGGCCCAGGAACCGGCACGTGGCCGCCAGATGTCCGGCGGGGTCGGCCACACAACGCTCGTACTGCAGGACCAGAACGCGCTCCCGCGGGAAGAACTCGAAGACCCGTCGCAGCTGGTGGTGGTAGAGGCCTCGCGACAGCGCGTCGGCCAGCATCATGAGGTTGATCGGCGCGTCGGCCTCCTCGGCCAGCCGGATCTGACGGGCCAGGCCGGAGAGATAGCGCTCCACGGGGTCGCGCAGGAGGACCAGGATGCGGGCGTCCGGAGCGCTGCGCGCCAGCAGCCGCAGGGACCAGAAGTCGTACATGTAGCGCGGCGTCCACTCGCCGGTGATCGCGCCGGGCGGTCGCGGGAAGAAGCGGTGGTAGCGCTCGGCGAGGTCCTCGGGCACTTCGCCCTGCCAGAACCGACCGAAGAAGTGCAGCTCCTTCTGCTCGCCCTCGATCCGCGCCACCCGGGGGTGCTGCTCGATCGAGCGATACCACCAGCTGGTGCCGGCGCGCTGGGCCCCCACGCCGACGAAGTCGGGTGGGCCGATCTCCCAGCCCGGCGGACACTCGGGCGGCTCGAGCGACCGCATCCAGCGAGGTGGCCTGTTCCTTCTGGCTGGCACGTTCGATGCCCGAATGGCCCG
>DATFPO010000062.1:0-10985 GCA_035264745.1 Solirubrobacteraceae bacterium
ATCAGGATGGCCTCCTCGGTCCCCGCCACGACGAGGTCGAGATCGGCCGTGAGCTGCTGCTCCTCGGTGGGGTTGACGACGAAGTTGCCCTCGACCTTGCCGATGCGGACGGCGCCGACGGGGGTCGGGAAGGGGATGCTGGAGACCATCAGCGCCGCCGACGCGCCGTTCATTGCGAGGATGTCGTAGGGATGCACGTGGTCGACGGACAGCGGCATCGCCACCAGCTGGGTCTCGTAGCGCCAGCCCTTGGGGAACAGCGGCCGCAGCGGCCTGTCGATCAGGCGGGCGGTGAGCGTCGCCTTCTCCCCCGCCCGGCCCTCGCGCTTGAAGAACGAGCCGGGGATCTTGCCCGCGGCGTACATCCGCTCCTCGACGTCGACGGTGAGGGGGAGGAAGTCGACGTCCCTCACGTTTCCGGCAGTCGCCGTGCACAGGACCATCGTGTCCCCGCCCCGCATCACCACCGCGCCGGAGGCCTGCTTGGCCAGGCGGCCGGTCTCGAACGTGATCTCCGTGCCTGCGATCTCCACGGAGACCCGCGTCGCTTCTGCCATGTCTTCCTTTCCTGCCCGCGTCTCGATCGGCGGGCTCGAGTCTGGTTCGTCTCGGTAGGTCGCCGTCCATCGTAGCGATCGAGGTCGGGGCCGCGGGCGGCGCCCGGCGCCGGGGGGCCAGCGGTCAGGCCGCGGCGGCGAGGCGCGCGAGCAGATCCTCCGCGGGGACCCCGGCGTACGACCGGCCCGCCGCGAACAGGGTCGGAGTAGTCATCACCCCGGCGCGCAGCCCGCTGTCAAAGTCGCGCCTGATCCGCTCGCAGACCGCCTCCGAGCGCCGGTCGGACTCGAAACGCTCGACCTCGAGCCCCAGGTCACCGGCGCGCCGCCACAGGTGGGGATCGTCCAGGCGCCCCGGGTCGGCGTACAGCGAGTCGTGCATCTCCCAGAAGCGTCCCTGCATGGCGGCGGCCTCGGCCGCGCAGGCCGCCGCCCAGGCGCGCGGGTGCTTGGAGCGCACGGGGAAGTGGCGGAACACCCGGCGCAGCGCGACCGGCTCCAGCCGCACGTGGGTCAGCCGGCAGAAGTGGCATTCGAAGTCGGCGTACTCGATCACCAGCGGCGCCCGGGCCGGCCCCCGAACGTGGTCGTCCGGGCCCAGCGGCGGCGGCGGCGCGCTGGTCAGGTCGCTCACGTCAGTCGCGCGCCGGGTCCAGCAGGCGCTCGGTCACCAGGACGTCGCGCCACCGACCATCCAGGCGTCCGTGGCGGAGGTGCACGCCGACGTCGCGAAACCCGCACGCGCGGCCGAGCGCGATGCTGGGCCGGTTGTCGGTGAACAGCTTGGCGATCAGCTTCCAGTAGCCCAGCCGCGCCGCCTCGTCGCACACCGCCTCGAGCAGCGCGCGGCCCGCGCCTCGGCCGCGGACGCCGCGCTCGACGTAGAGCGTGTACTCGCCGACCCCCGCGTAGAACGGCGCGTCGCTGTAGGGCAGGACGCGCGTCCAGCCCTCCACCGCCCCGCCGAACTCGCGAACCAGGACGGGGAAGCGCTCACCCGTCCCCAGCCAGCCCTCGACCTCGGCCGGCTCGCTGCGCCGCGTGCGGAAGGTTGCCACCCGCTCGTCGATGCCCTGGTTGTAGATCTCGGCGATCCTGGCGGCGTCCCCGACCCGCGCCGGGCGAACCTCAGACCGCGTCAAGCCCGTCGAAGATCAGGTTGGCGCCGGGCAGCTCGCCCGGATCGGACGCCTGGTAGCTCCACTTCACCAGCCCGTCGGGCCCGATGATGACCAGGGCCCGCTGCGGGAAGCCGCCCTCGTGATAGACCCCGAAGGCCCGGCACGTCTCCCCCTTCGGCTCCCAGTCCGAGAGCTGCTCGATGGTGACGCCGAGCTTCTCCTTGAACGCGGCCTGGGCCCAGGTGGAGTCGCAGGAGACGCCGTAGAGCCGCGCCCCGCGCGCCTCCAGCTCGCCCAGCACCTCCTGGTAAACGTTGAGCTGGTCGGTGCAGACCGGGCTGAAGGCGAATGGATAGAACACCAGCACGCTGGTCTGGCCGCCGAGGTCGTCGCGGCCGATCTCCCCACCGTCCTGGCGGCGCAGGGTGAAGTCGGGGGCCGGGGTGCCAGGCGGGGTGACGCTCATGGATCCGCGCCGCCGGCCTCAGCGGCGCAGGCCCAGCTCCCGGACCAGCGCGCGATAGCCGTCGAGGTCGCTGCGCTGGAGGTAGCGCAGCAGCCTCCGTCGGCGGCCGACCATCTTGAGCAGCCCCCGGCGCGAGTGGTGGTCCTTGGAGTGGGCGCGCAGGTGCTCGGTCAGGTCGTTGATCTGGTCGGTAAGGAGCGCGACCTGGACCTGCGTGGCGCCGGTGTCGGACTCGCTGCGGCCGAAGCGCGAGACCAGCTCGCGCTTGCGCTGCGCGGTGATCGTCATCGGCGCGGAACCGTAGCAGAGCGCCGGCAGGCCTCCCGGGCCTTGACGACGTCACGCCGCATCTGCGCGACGAGCGCCTCGCCGCTGGGAAAGCGCCGCTCTCCCCGCAGCCGGGTGAGGAACTCGAGCCTCAGCTCTCTGCCGTACAGGTCCTCGTCGAAGTCGGCGATGTAGGCCTCGACCAGCACGCCCCGGCCGCTCTCGAAGGTTGGCCGGACGCCCACGTTCACGGCGGCGCAGCGGTCGTTGGCCAGGCACGCGTACACGCCGTGTCCCGGACAGACCAGGCGGTCGTCGGGGACCAGGTTGGCGGTCGGAAACCCCAGGTCGCGCCCTCGGTGGTCGCCCTCCACCACGGTGCCGCGCAGCTGGAAGCGGTCGCCCAGGAGCCGGGCGGCGAGCTCGACGTCGCCGGCCAGGACCAGCCCCCGGATGTGGCTCGAGGAGACGATCTCCCCCTCCACCTCGACCAGCGGCGCCACCCGCGTCTCGAAAGCCGACTGGGACCGCAGCAGATCGGGATCGCCGGCGGCGCGGTGGCCGAAGCGGAAGTTCTCGCCGATCGCGACCTCGCGGGCGTCCAGCCGCTCGATCAGGACCCGGTCGATGAATTCCTGCGGCGGCAGCTGGGCGAAGGAGCGGTCGAAGCTGATGACCACCATCTCCTCGACGCCGAGCGATGCGACCAGGTCGGCCTTGACCTCGGTGCTGGTGAGGAGCTTGGGCGCCGCCTCGGGATGGATGACCGCGACCGGATGGGGATCGAAGGTCAGGACCGTGTCGGCGCCGCGGATCACCTCGCGATGGCCGAGGTGGACGCCGTCGAACTCGCCGACGGCCACACGGCGGGGGCGCGGCTGCGCCTGGTCAAGCGGCGTGACCCTCATCTGGCGCGGATATGCGGCGTGACCCTCATCAGCCGCGCAAGCCTACGACCGGCTTCAGCGCGGCGTCCGCCACGCCGGCGCCGATCGCCGGCTCGGCGATCGCGATCAACCCCCGGGCGTCGGTGAGCCGGACCGGTCCGGCGGCCTGTCCCGGGACGGCGCCACCGTGCGCGGCGCGGAGGGCGTCGTCGGAACCCAGCCGGCGCTCCGGCAGGAAGCCCAGGGCGTCGGCCAGCGGGATCAGCCGGCCGGGATCCGCGTCTCCCACCTGGAACGGCCCGATCGCGATCCGGCGCAGCCGGGTGCAGTAGGCGTCCCCCAGATCGGCGACGAGGCTGCGCACGTACGTCCCCGACGAGCACTCGATCTCGAACTCGGCGGTGTCGCCCTCGCGGCGGATGAGCTCGAAGCGGTGAACCAGAACCTCGCGCTCGGGCGTCTCGACCGTCTCGCCACGCCGGGCGCGGCGATACGCCCGCTCGCCCCCCACCTTGACCGCCGAGTGGGCCGGCGGGCGCTGGCGCCGGCGGCCGACCCGCAGCTCGAGCGGCTCGGGCGGCAGCACGCCGGTCTGGCTGATCTCCCCCTCCGGGTCGCCGGTGGTCGAGACCGCGCCCAGGCGCGCCTGCGCCCGGTAGGTCTTGGGCAGCGCCATGAAGAAGCGCTGGGTCCGAGTCGCTCGGCCCACCAGGATCAGCAGGAGGCCTGTGGCGAACGGGTCCAGGGTCCCGGCGTGGCCGACGCGGGCGCGGCCGGGCAGCTCCCGGCGGACGGCGGCGACCAGGTCATGTGAGGTCTTGCCGGCGGGCTTGTCGACCAGGATGACGCCGCCGCCAGCCCCGGCGGGATGGGCGCTCGCGGGCACGCGGCCGCTCCCGGCGCTCGGACCCTCCCGGCCCCTAGACCGGCTGCGCCTGGGCGGCTATCTCCGCGCGCAGGAAGCCGACCAGCTCGTCCCAGGGCATCGAGGTGGTGAAGCCCGCCGCCTGGCGATGACCCCCGCCGCCGCAGGCGCGCGCGATCCGCGAGACGTCGATCCGCTCGTCGACGGACCGCAGGGACACCTTGCGAAGCCCGCTCTGGCCGTCCCCCAACAGGTCGCGCACCAGGGCCGCGACCATCGTGCCCTCGACCGCGCGCAGGTGATCGACCACGCCCTCGGAGTAGTTCTCCTGGGCGCCGGTCTCGGCGTAGTCACTCGCCCGCAGGTGGCTGAGCGTGAGGCGGCCGGCGTCGAAGCGCTCGACGTTGGAGAGCGCCCGGGCCAGCAGCTCCAGCTTGCCGTAGGGGATGCCCTCGTAGAGCCGCCGGTAGATCTCCTGCACGTCGACGCCCACCTCGATGAGGTCCGCCGCCATGGCGTGGGCGCGGGTGCCGGTGTTCTCGTACATGAAGCGGCCCGTGTCGGTCACCAGCGCGACGTACAGCGCCTCGGCGATGGTGATCGTCGGCTCCACCCCCAGGTCGCCCAGCAGGTCCCAGACGATCTCCGCCGTGCAGGACGCCTCCGGCACCACGTAGTTCACTGTGCCGAACCGGGTGTTGTCGTGGTGATGGTCGATGTTGAGGATGTGCGCCTCGTCGCGCTTGAGGGCGTCCGCCGGGTTGCGGTCGATATTGCCGCAGTCCAGGAAGACGATCGTGCGCTGCTCCAGGTCGTCGGGGGGGAGGCTGACCAGCCCGTCCATGCGGAAGAAGCGGTACTCGTACGGCAGCGGGAACTCCTCGGCGGCCATGAACATCAGGCTGTCCTTGCCCATGTGCCCCAGCATCTCGTGGGTGGCGACCAGCGATCCCAGGGCGTCCCCGTCGGGGTTCTCGTGGGTCACCAGCACGAACCGGTCCGCGCTGCGCAGCTCCTCCAGGACGCGCTCGCGGGCCTCGACCGCACCGGCGGCCTGTGCCAGTCCGGAGCCGGTCACGTCCCGACCTCGCGGTCGATCAGCTGCGAGATCCGCATCCCGCGGTCGACGCTGTCGTCGTACTCGAACGACAGCGTCGGCGTGTGCTTGAGCCGCAGCTCGCCGGCCACCCGACGCTGGAGGTAGCCGTGCGCGGAGCGCAGGCCATCGAGCGTGGCCTCGCGCTGGGGCGCATCGCCCAGGACCGATACGAAGACCCGGGCGTGGCGAAGGTCGGGGGTTGTCCGTACGGCGGTCACGGTGACGAAACCCACGCGCGGGTCCTTCAGGTCACCTGTCACGGCGTCGCTCAACACCTGGCGCACCGCCTCGTCGACCCGTCGCAGGCGATCGGATCCCATCCTAGCCGTCCCTCTCGCGCGGGTGCCCGCCCGGCCACGTCAGGCGCCCAGATCCTCGAGCGACGCCAGCCGCCGCTCGACCCGGGCACCGTGCGGGAACCGGGCGTCCAGCCATCGCTGCACCCCGTCCGCCACGTCCTCCAGGCGGCCGGCGGAGCCACCGGCGAGCGCCGCCACCAGCGTGGCGCGCTGCCACTGGTCCTGATGGCCCACCTCGGCGATGGCGGCGCCCACCCGCCCCTGGAGATGGGCCTTGACCGGCTGCAGCTCCCGGCGCTTGGCCTTGAGGCTGGCGCAGTCGGGGAAGTGCAGCTCGATGGTCAGGACGTTGACGAAGGCCCGGGGTGCCACGGGCGCCGGACTCAGACGAGCTCGCGCTCGACCCTCCGGGTGGCGTAGACCTCGAGCTGGTCGCCCTCCTTGACGTCCGAGAAGTCCCGGAGCACGATGCCGCACTCGAACCCACTGGCCACCTCCCTCACGTCGTCGTTGAAGCGGCGCAGCGACGCGATCTCGCCGTCGTAGACGACGGTGCCGTCCCGGACCAGCCGCACCTTGGCGCCGCGGACGACCTTGCCGTCGGTGACGTACGACCCGGCGATGGTGCCCACGCGCGAGGCGCGGAACAGCTGGCGGACCTCGACCTGCCCGATCGACTCCTCGACCTCCTCGGGCTCGAGCAGCCCCTCCATGGCGGCGCGCAGGTCCTCGATGGCCTTGTAGATGACGGTGTAGGTGCGGATCTCGACGTGTTCGCGGTCGGCGGCGGCGCGGGCGTCGCCCACCGGGCGCACGTTGAACCCCAGCACGATGCCGTCGGAGGCTGCGGCGAGCATGACGTCGGACTCGTTGATGCCGCCCACGGCGCTGTGGACCACGTTGACCGCCACCTCGTCCTGGGGAAGCCGGGCGATCTCGTCCTCGACCGCCTCCAGCGAGCCCGAGACGTCGGCCTTGAGAACCAGGTTGAGCGCCTTGACCTCGCCCTCGCGCGCCATCCGGAAGACCTCTTCCAGCGAGACCTTCATCCCCGAGCGGCGGGCGATGGCCTCGGTCTTGAGGCGGTTGGCCCGCTCGCCCGCCAGCTGGCGGGCGCGGCGGTCGTTCTCCACCACCCGCACGAACTCGCCGGCCTCGGGCACGCCGTCGAAGCCCAGGACCTCCACCGGCTGGCCGGGCTCGGCCCGCTTGAGCCGCTCACCCATGAAGTCGTGCATCGCGCGCACGCGACCCCAGTGGCCGCCGGCCACGACCGCGTCGCCGACCCTCAGCGTGCCGCGCTGGACCAGGATCGTCACCACCGGGCCCCGGCCCGACTCCAACTGCGACTCGACCACCACGCCCGACGCCTCGGCCCCTCGGTTGGCCCGCAGCTCCTCCAGCTCGGAGACCACCTGGATGGTGTCCAGCAGGTCCTCGAGCCCCTGCTTGGTCTTGGCCGAGACATCCACGAACTCGGTCTCGCCACCCCACTCGGCCGGCTGGAGGTCGCGCTGGCTCATCTCGGTGCGCACCCGCTCGGGCTGGGCGCCCTCCTTGTCGATCTTGTTGACCGCCACCACGATGGGCACGTCGGCCGCCTTGGCATGGTCGATCGCCTCGTCGGTCTGCGGCTTGACCCCGTCATCGGCCGCGACCACGATCACCGCGATGTCGGTGACCCGGGCGCCGCGCGCCCGCATGGCGGTGAACGCCTCGTGGCCGGGGGTGTCCAAGAAGGTGACCGCCCTGCCGTTGTGGCGTACCTGGTAGGCGCCGATGTGCTGCGTGATCCCGCCGGCCTCGCCCGCCACCACCTCGGTCTCGCGGATCGCGTCGAGCAGCGAGGTCTTGCCGTGGTCGACGTGGCCCATGATCGTCACCACCGGCGGACGCTCGACCAGGTCGTCCTCGGCGTCCTCGAAGACCGGCTCGGCGTCGACCTCGTCGGCCACGTGGACGATCTCGATGTCCTTGCGGAACTCGGTGGCCAGCACCTGGATGGCGTCGTCGGCCAGGGTCTGGTTCTGGGTCGCCATCTCCCCCAGCTCCATCAGCTTCATGATCACCTGGGGCAGGGGCACGCCCAGCGACTCGGCGGCCTGCTTGACCGTCGAGCCCGAGTTGATCCGGATGGTGTCGACCGCGGTGGCGATCGACGGATCCTGGGGTGTGGGCTCCTGATAGGTGCCGCGCCGCCGCCGCCCGCGGCGCTGGCGCCGGGGCGGCTGGCTCACGGGGCCTCGTCCGTCGGGCCGCCGCGACGCCTGGGAGTCGATGACCACGCGGCGCCGCCCGCCGGCACTGCCGGGCGCGCGCTCGCCGGCCAGCGAGGAGCGGGTGGGACGCTGCTTGGGAGCCCCGTCGCCTCCTCGGCCCGGAGAGGCAGGAGCCGGCTCGGCGGTGGACGGCGCCGGCGCGGCGGCCGGCGCGGGGGCCCGGTCGGCGCCGGCCGACGGTCCGGCCGGCCCCGCGGCCCCGTCGCCCAGCGCCCGCAGCGCATCGGCCTCCTCAACCGAGGAGGCGGCCGCCTTGGCCTCGATGCCGGCGGCGTGCAGCCGGGCGAGCAGATCACTGCTGCTCATCCCGCGCTCCTTGGCGATCTCGTGCACCCGCTTGCGTGCCATCAGTCGATGAAGTTTAGGGCGTCGCGCGACACGGTCACGGGGCGCCGCAACGCCCGGGGAAACGCCCTCCGCCGCACGGCGGCGTCCAGGCAGGCGCGCAGCGGATGGACGTAGGCGCCTCGCCCGGGCAGCCTGCGGTCGGGGTCCGGGACCACCTGCCCGCGGTCCGCCACGAACCGCAGCAGCTCGGGTTGGGGCGCCACGCGCCCGCAGCCGAGGCAGGTGCGCAGGCGGGGTCGGCCGGTCAGACCGGCGGGGGCTGGCCGCCCGCGGGCTGGCGATCCGCCGAGGCCTCGGCCCCCGCCTCTCCGGCGTCGGCCGGCTCGACGTCGCTGGGCACCCGCTCCTCGGGGGTCTCGGCCGCCACGTCGGCCGCCGGGGGCGTCGCCGGCGCGTCGCCGGTGGGAGCGACGGACGGCTCGGGAATCTCCTCCGGGCTGGGCTGGACGGCCGTCTCGCCCGCGGCCACCTCCTCCCCGGTCCCGCCCGCCGGCTCGGCCGGGGCTGACCCGGACGCCAGCGCCGGCTCAGGCTCGGCCGGCTCAGGCTCGGCCGTCGCAGGCTCGGTTGCGGCGGGCTCGGAGGCGGCAGGCTCGGAGGCGGCAGGCTCGGAGGCCGCAGGCTCGGCCGCGGCAGGCTCGGAGGCGGGCGCTTCGCCGGTGAGAGCCCGGACGTCGTCGCCCTCGACGCCCTCCAGGGCCTGGTGCAGCTCGAGCCCGCAGTAGCGAGATCCCGGCAGCGACGCGTTGGGGCACCGGCGCCCGTTGGCCATGATGGCGGCGCAGCGCCCGCCCTGCTCCTCCTCCTCGTAGCCGTGCTCGGCCTCCTCGGCGGCGAACTCGGTCTCCGACCTGATGTCCACGCGCCAGCCGGTCAGGCGGGCGGCCAGCCGTGCGTTCTGGCCCTCACGGCCGATGGCCAGGGACAGCTGGTCGTCGGGCACCACGACCGTGGCCTGGCGCCCCTGGTCGTCCACCAGCACCTCTCGCACCCGGGCGGGCGACAGCGCCTTGGCGACGAACCGCGCCGGCTCCTCGTTATAGGGGATGATGTCGATCTTCTCGCCCCGCAGCTCGGACACCACCATCCGCACGCGGGAGCCGCGGGGGCCGACGCAGGCGCCGACGGGGTCCACGCCGTCGGCGTGCGACACCACCGCGATCTTCGAGCGATAGCCGGGCTCACGGGCGACGTCGGTGATCTCGACCAGGCCGTCGGCGATCTCCGGGACCTCGAGCTCGAACAGCTTCTTGATCAACTCGGGATCCCGGCGGGAGACGATGATGCTCGGCCCCTTGGTCGCGGCCGAGACCTCCTTGATCACCGCCTTGATGCGGCCCGAGTGCTCGTAGCGCTCGCCGTCGACCTGCTCGGACTTCGGCAGCAGCGCCTCGACTCGCTCGCGCAGCTGGACGAGGGTGTAGCGCGAGTCGGACTGCTGGACCAGGCCGGTGACCAGCTCTCCGACCCGGTCGCGGTACTCCTCGAACATCATGTCCCGCTCCGCCTCGCGGATGCGCTGCAGGATCACCTGCTTGGCCGTCTGGGCGGCGATCCGGCCGAAGTCGTGGGGCGTTACATCGCGCTCCTCGATCTGGTCGCGGTATTCCTCGAACTTGACCGGGTCGATCTCCGGGTCCTCGGGCTCGCGGGCCTCGCCCGTCTCCGGATCGATAGTGGTGCCCTCGTCGATCGTCTCGACGATCAGCTGGGCCTCCAGGCGCTCGGGGATCAGCAGCTCGTACACGGTGAAGTCGCCGATCTCGCGGTCCATCTCCACCCGGGCGTACTTGGCGGATCCCGGCGTCTTCTTGTACGCCGATAGGAGCGCGTCCTCCAGCGCCTCGAACAGGCGATCGGGCGCGATGCCCTTCTCGGCGGCCAGCGCCCGCGCGGCTTCGAGGATCTCTCTGGACATGCCTCAGTCCCCCAACAGGTTCGATCGCTGGATGTCGTCGTACGGGATCGAGACCACGCCATCCGGCGCGGCCACGGTGACGTCGCGGTCAGAAGCGCCCACCAGCTCGCCGGTGAAGCTGCGCCTGGAGGGGGCGCCGGCGCATCCGCGCGGGCCGCGCGTGGCGCCCGAGAGCGGTCCCCGGGTGCGGATCCGGGCCCGGCGCCCCAGGAACCGCCGGAAGTGCTGCGGCTTGGTCAGCGGCCTCGCGCTGCCCGGCGAGGAGACCTCGAGCGCGTAGCTCTCGCGCAGCGGGGCCAGATGACCCGACACCCGCTCGCACAGCTCCAGCGTCACCCCCCGCGGGTGGTCGATGAACACCCGCAGCGTGCCGGCTCCGACCACCTCGGCCAACAGGACCTCGACATCGGGCTCCACGCCGACCAGGCGAGCCTCAACATCGGTCTGGATCGCGCTCATGTCTCCTTCATGAAAAAAAGTGGGCGAGCGCCCACTTTCGACCTCATCGCCGGCGGCGAACGCCGGCACGAAAGCTGTGCGGAGAGGATACCACCGCCCTGGCCGCCGGACGTCCGGCTCGCGCCGCCAGGAGGCGGCACCCCTATCGTGGTCGGACCATGGGCGAGACCGCCGTCGTCGACCTGGTCGACCGCTACCTCGGCGCCCTGGATGGCGACACCCGCCGGCTGGCCGAGACCGAATGGGGCATCTCGTTGGAGGCCGCGGGCTGGCCACTGCACGTCGGGGTCGCGCTGCGCGACGGGCTGCTGCGCGCCCAGGCGCAGGTGGTCGGGCCCGATCGCCTCGACCCCGAGGCGCTGCTGCGCTGGAACCGCGGGCTGGCGCTCGTGCGCTTCTCGCACACCGGTGCCGGCGACG